>NZ_JBIUWM010000051.1:0-43163 GCF_044743445.1 Pseudomonas sp. NPDC087615
CCGACTTAACCGTATAACCTGAACCGCCGTATACGGAACCGTACGTACGGTGGTGTGAGAGGACGGCGGATGTGAATCCGCCTCCTACTCGATGGCGGTCGTTAGCCGTGTGCGCATTTACAGCCCTTGCTTGAACACGCCTCACCATGTTCGTGGTGTTTGGCACAGCCTTCGCAGCAGTAGTGCTTGCCGTGGCGCGCAATCGGATGTTCACCGAGCTTGCAGTTGCATTTAGGACAGTCACAGGTGCTTTCAGAAGTAACAGGCATGGGACAGACTCCTTCAGTGGTGGTTGTCTGAGGCTTGAAAGGCAAGCCGTAGGAATCAGTGTAGCTGCCGAGGGCTGGGATCTTTTGATTTGGTTTTCCCGGGGATTTGAACGTGGGGTTTGTGAGCATATCCGTTGCGGCGGTAACGGCTGCTTAGGGTTGCGCCCAAAGCAACGGATATTCACCCATCCCGTCAAGCCACAGCAAACACCTCGACCAAGCGCTCAGCAATATGCTGCTGCGCCTCTTCAGCCTCATCGATAATCGCGCCCATGCGCAGGAAGTCGTGGGTCATGCCCTCATAAACCTTCAATTGCACCTCAACCCCCGCCGCCTGCAAATGACGCGCATACGCCACGCCCTCGTCGTGCAACGGATCACATTCGGCCAACACCAACAGCACCGGTGCGAGGTTGGCGTTGACCTGCGCCAGCAACGGCGAAAAACGAGGATCGAGACGATCACTGACATCACGCTGATAGTGCTCGTAGAACCAGTGCAGCGAATCTTTCTCCAGCAAATGCCCTTCGCCAAAACGCTCGATCGACGGCGTGCTGCGACTGGCATCCGTGACCGGATAAATCAGCACCTGCAAGCGCGGCTGCACGGCGGCGCCCGCCAGTTGCGCGGCGAGTACCGTGGCCAGGCTGCCGCCGACGCTGTCACCGGCAATCGCCAGGCGCGAGGCGTCGATGCCCATACCCTCGGCGCTGACCACCAGCCAATCCCAGGCATCTCGGGCATCATCGGCCGCCGTTGGAAAGCGAAATTCCGGCGCCAACCGGTAAGCCACCGACAGCACCACACAATCGGCCATCGAAGCCAATGCCCGGCAAAGCGAATCATGGGAATCGAGGCTGCCGACCACATAACCCCCGCCGTGGAAATACAACAGCGCCGGACGTCCGGCACCTGCATTCAAAAGCTGATTGCTGTAGATCCGTGCGTTCAGACGCGTACCATCGCGCACGGGTAATTGCAGTTCATCCACCACTTGCAAGTCTTCGCCGCCGGCATCCATCAACAGTGATGACTGATCAAATTGCTCGCGGGCTTCTGCCGGGCTCAGCTCATGCATGCCAACACGTTTGCCACTGGCCCGGCCGTTACCGACCAGTTGCAGGAATGCGGCGATATCAGGGTTCAAAGGCATTTATTTCTCCAAAAGCATTCGCACGCGATGAGCGCCCGAATGCTTTCTTTCTGGTTTCAGAGCAAATTTCAGGACATGGCTAGTGGTTCAAAGATCTCGCCGAGCATTTCTTCAGCCTCGGACAGGAAAGTTTCATCGCGCGGGATCTGGAAGTGCCCGCAATCAAGCCATTCGCCGCCCATGCCCGACTGCTCAAGTTGCGCCGCCAGTTCCACGGCCTCCTCTTCGCGCCCCAGGGTCCACCAGCAGATAGGGTTGAACGCCAGCGGTGCACAGCGATCCAGTTGCAACGACAGTTGCTTGAGTCGACGCGCCACGCTGAACACATGGGCCAGTTCATCGGCGCCCAGTGCCACGTAGGTCGAAGCCCCACGTTCGGTACTCATGGCCCTGGCGAACAATGCGCGCAGGTTCTGCGGCGTTTCTTCACCGTCGATGCTCAAGCCCGGCGCGGCGTCCGGCAGGGTCACCCGCAGGAAGTCACGCAGATCAGCCTGCCAATCATCCACCGCGCCCTCGTTGACCTTGGCCGACGGTACGAAGCTGTCCACCAGACCAACGAACTTGACTGTCTGGCCGACCTGTTCGAGTTGCGCGGCCATCAACATCGCCAGCGTCCCACCCAGCGACCAGCCCAACAGGTAATACGGCCCGTCTGGCTGTTTCTCACGGATCTGCGCCACATAATCGCTGGCCATGTCCTGCAACGACACATCGTTGAACGCCGGATCCAGCAGCATCCGCGACTGAATCGCCAACACCTGCCGGCGCCTGCTCAAGCGGCGCGCCAATGGTTCGTAGTCGAACACCGTACCGAAGCCGGCGTGAATGCAGAACAGCGGCGCAACGCCCTTGACTTCAGGGTTCATCGCCAGCAACCCGGAGGCTTTTTCGGCGGATCCCTGCACACTGGCAACCAGTTCGGCGATGCTCGGTTTCTGCATCAGGTCGCGCAGTTTCAGGCTCAGCCCTTGGGCTTTCAGCACGCGACTGCGCGCCACCACTTGCAGACTGAGGATCGAATCACCACCCAGTTCGAAAAAGTTGTCGGTGAGGCCGACGCGATCGATTTTCAGCACCTCTTGCCAGATCTTCGCCATGGCCTTTTCCAGCTCGGTGCGCGGCGCCACGTAATCCTGACGTTGTTCGGCGTCGGGGCTGGGCAGGGCCTTGCGGTCGAGTTTGCCATTAGGGGTCAGCGGCATGCGCTCGAGCAACATCAGGTGCGCAGGCACCATGTAGTCCGGCAGGCTGGCCTTGAGCTGCTCGCGCAAGCGTTCGCACAAGCCGTCCGTTGCCGTTTCGGCTGTGGCCAGTACATAACCAAGCAACTGCTTGCCGCTGACACCCTCGCGGGCCACCACGGCGGCGTCACGCACCCCCGGTTGTTGCTTGAGGCGCGCTTCGACTTCGCCCAACTCGATGCGGAAACCACGGATCTTCACTTGATGGTCGATCCGACCCAGATAGTCGACAGTGCCGTCCTCACGCTGGCGAACCAGGTCGCCGGTACGGTACAGGCGACTGCCATCAGCGCTGAACGGGTTGGCCACGAAACGCTCCGCAGTGCCGCCGGCACGTCCCAGATATCCACGGGCCAACGCGCCGCCCAGGTACAGCTCACCGGCAAGGCCCACCGGCAGCGGATTGAGGTCGGCGTCGAGCACATAACCGCTGCGCTCACCGACCACACTGCCGATTGGCGCGTAGGCCGCACCGCACTGATCGTCAGCACCGGCTTTCCAGATCAGCGGCGTCACCACGGTTTCGGTCGGGCCGTAGCCATTGATGATGTATTGCGGTTTCAGTGCCCGTTTCGCCAGTTCGAAACTCGCCACCGGCACCGCATCACCGCCGAAGCAGTAGATGCGCACCGCCGGCGGGTTGCCGTGCTGTTCAGCGTGCTCGGCCAGTTGCTGCAAGTACACCGGCGGGAACGCGGCCACGGTCACGCCATGCTCATGCAGGGCGTTGTAGGTTTGCTCGGCGGTCCACAGGCTGTCATCACGGATCAGCAGGCGCGCACCGTGGGTCAGTGTCGTCAACCAGCGCTCATGGGCACCGTCGAAGGCGAACGACATGAAGTGCAGTTCGCAATCGGCTTCGCTCATCTCATAACGCTGACCGATGGCCTGGCAGTGCATCGCCAATGGCCCGTGAGCGACACCGACGCCTTTCGGCTGGCCGGTAGAGCCGGAGGTATAAATCACGTAGGCCAGATTGTCCGCTTGCACCGCGACCTGCGGCGCCACCTCTGGCTGAGCGCTCAGATCCAGGTGATCGAGTTCCAGCACATGCAGGTTGTCCCCGGTCGGCATCACCTGACGCAGACTCGAATCGCTGAGCAACAAGGCGATGCCCGAATCGCGCATCAGATAACTCAGGCGTTCGCGTGGATACGTCGCGTCCAGCGGTACATAAGCGCCTCCGGCCTTGAGCACCGCCAACAGCGCGACGATCATGTTTTCGCTGCGTGGCAGGGCCACACCGACGCGGATCTCCGGGCCGACACCTTCGGCAATCAGTGCATGGGCCAGACGATTGGCCCGGGCCTCTATCTGCCCGTAGCTGAACGCTTCGTCGTTGAAGATCAGCGCCGTTTGTTCTCGGTGCCGGGCAGCCCATTGGCCAATACGCTGATGCACCCATGGCGCGTGCGTTGGCATCCGAACGACGGGTGCCAACAAACGCTGGCCGGTCGGCAGACCGATGCGGCCCAGCGGCTGCGCGGCGTCTTGCGCCAACGCGGCGAGCAGACCTTCCATGTTGCTGCGGATGCCTTCCACAGTCACCCGGTCGAAATGCTCACGCAGGAACATGTACTCAATCACCAGACCTTCTTCGAGCGTGACCATCAGGTCCATCGGAAAGTTGGTCAGGCCGGCGTTGCTGATTTCGCCGAATTTCAGCGAGTCATCGCGCCATTCGCGCAGCGCCTGGTCGATCGGGTGGTTCTCGAACACGATGATGCTGTCGAACAGCGATTGCCCGGCACGTCCGGCCCAGCGCTGCACATCGGTGAGCGGGGTGTACTCGCGCTCACGCATTTCCAGGTTGAAGTCCTGCAAATCACGCAGCCACTCACCGACCGACTGCTCGGCCGGCACATCCTTGATCACCGGCAAGGTGTTGATGAACAGGCCGAGGATCGACTCCGACGCCGGCAGGCTCGCCGGGCGCCCCGCCACTGTCGCGCCGAACGCCACACAACGCTGACCGCTGTAACGGCTGAGCAGCATCAGCCAGGCGCCCTGCACCAAGGTGTTGAGGGTCACTTGCTGAGCTTGCGCAAAGGCCTTGAGCTGTTCGGTGCGCGGCTCGCCCAAGCGGCTATACAGTGCCTCGTGACCACGACCGCTGCCAGTACGCGCCACGGTGTCGGCAAGGTAGGTCGGCTCGTCGAGCTTGCTCAGGTGCTGACGCCAGAACCCTTCGCTGGCATTGCCGTCCTGTTGTTGCAGCCAGTTGATGTAATGACGATACGGCACGGCGTCGGCCAGCGGCTTGCCGGAATACTGGCTCAGCACTTCGCCGATCAACTGCGAACTGCTCCAGCCGTCGATCAGGATGTGGTGATAGGTCCAGATCAACTGATAGCTGTCCTCGCCCACTTGCACCAGCGTCAGACGTTGCAGCGGCGGCTGATTGAGGTCGAAGCCCTTGGCCCGCTCGGCATCCGCCAAGGCCTGCAAGGCTTCGGCCGAGTGATCCTGTGCGCGCCAGTCGAGTAGGCTGAGCGGCAACGGCGGATCGGCGAGGACGAATTGCAGCGGTTCGGCCATGTCCTGCCAGAGGAAACCGGTGCGCAGGATGTCGTGACGACGGCTGACGGTTTCCCAGGCATCTTTCAAGCGCCAAGGCTCAAGGCCTTGCACCGGAATGCACAACTGGTTGATGTAGAGATCCGACTCCGGCGAGTTCAGGCCGAGGAACAGCATGCCCTGCTGCATCGGCGACAAGCGATAAAGCCCCGCCAGTTGATCCTGCGGCAGCGGCAATTGCGCGATTTGCGCGTCGGTCAAACCGTGCAGAGGCATGTCGACCAGCGCTGCCAACGGTACGTCCGAGGTGCTGGCAACCCGTTGCGCCAGTTGCCCGATGGTCGGGTGCTGGAACAGGTCTTTCGGACTCAGCTCCAAGCCTTGCTGACGGGCGCGGCTGACCACTTGAATCGAGATGATCGAGTCGCCGCCCAGGGCGAAGAAGCTGTCGGTGGTGCTGACCTGCGCCAGACCCAGCACGTCTTTCCAGATGTCCACCAGCGTCTGCTCGGTAGCGTTGGCCGGTTCGACATGTTGTTGCGCGGCCGTGAGCTCCAGCGCCGGCAAGCGCTTGCGATCGATCTTGCCGTTGGGGGTCAGCGGTAGCTGCGCCAGCCACAGACGGTGAGTCGGCACCATGTATTCCGGCAGGGTCGCGCCCAGCCAGGTGCTGATGTCGTCGTGCAGTTCACGTTGCAACTCAGTGCTGGCATCCAGCGTTGTCGGATCGGCCGGCACCAGGTAGGCGATCAATTGTTGGCTGCCCAGCACTTCACTGGCCACGACCACCCCTTCGCGCACGGCGGCGTGTGCCATCAGACGCGCTTCGATTTCGCCGAGTTCGATCCGCAGGCCGCGAATCTTCACTTGATGGTCGATGCGGCCCATGTACTCCAGTTCGCCCGCTTCACGCTCGCGGATCAGGTCGCCGGTGCGGTACATCCGCTCGCCATTGTCGGCGAGCGGGTTGGGTACGAACCGTTCAGCGGTCATCGCCGCACGCCCCAGATAACCGCGCGTGATGCCGGCGCCCGACAGGTACAGCTCAGCCGAAACCCCTTGCGGGACAGCGTGCAAATCAGCGTCGAGCAAGTGACTGGCGCTGTGGTCGAGGGCACGGCCGATGCGCGCCTGGCCACCGCTGCTGCGGCGAGTCCAGGTCGAATAGGTGGTGTCTTCCGACGGGCCGTAGAGGTCGTAGACGTGCTCGACCGTCGACTGTTGATACAGCGCGTCGACCAGCCCTTGCTTGAGCGGTTCACCGGCCAGATTGATGATCCGCACGCTCGGCGCAATCTCTCCGGCGCGTTGCAGTGCAGCGATGGCCGACGGCACGGTGTTGATCAGGCGCACCTGATCGCGGGCCGCCAGTTGCGGCAGCTCCAGGGCATTGCGCGCGATGATCAGCGAACCTCCGTTGGCCAACGTGACAAACAGCTCCCACACCGACAGGTCGAAGCACACCGAGGTCGAGGCCAGTACGCCTTGAATGTCGTCGCGGCTGTAGACCTTGGCCGACCAGTCGATCAACGCCATGACGTTGCGATGGGCAATCGCCACGCCTTTTGGCTTGCCGGTGGAGCCCGAGGTGTAGATCACGTAGGCGAGGTTATCCGGTTGCACTGCGGTGTGTGGTGCATCGGCGGAATAACCGCTGAGCGACAGCTGATCCATGAGCAACACTTGGGTATCAACAGGCACGCTCAGGGTCGCAGCGACGGCTTGCTCAGTCAGCAGCACCTGCGCGCGGCTGTCCTCGATCATGTACGCGACACGACCCGCCGGGTAATCAGGGTCCAGCGGCACATACGCGCCACCCGACTTGAGCACCGCCAGCAAAGCAATGAGCAACTGCTCGGAACGCGGCATTGCCACGCCCACCCGCACTTCCGGGCCAACACCCAGTTCGATCAGTTTGTGCGCCAGACGGTTGGCCTGCACATCCAGTTCGGCATACGTCAGTTGCTTGTCGCCGAAAGTCACCGCCAGCGCATCCGGCGTCACCGCCACCTGACGGGCGATGCCCTGATGGATGCACAGCTCGGTGACGAAATCGGCTGCGACGCTCGGGGCACTATCGATCAGGTTCAACTCACTGAGCAAACGCTCACCCGACTCACTCATCTGCCCGAGCAGGCGCTGCAAGTACTCGCCCAACTGCACCACGCTGTGCGCCGCAAAGCTGTCGCACT
Source organism: Pseudomonas sp. NPDC087615 (assembly GCF_044743445.1). NCBI lineage: Bacteria > Pseudomonadati > Pseudomonadota > Gammaproteobacteria > Pseudomonadales > Pseudomonadaceae > Pseudomonas > Pseudomonas sp. NPDC087615. Next base: position 7,376 of record NZ_JBIUWM010000051.1, read on the forward strand.
GGTAGCTGAAATGCATCGACAATTCATCGCTCAAATGCACCAGCAGGGTCAGCGGGTAGTTGGTCTGTTCGTGGTTGTTGATCTCGCCAAAGCGCAACTCCTGCGGCGCGCCCTGCTCCAGCGCCTCGGACACCGGGTAGTTCTCGAACACCAGAATGTTGTCGAACAGCGCTTCACCGTTGCGCGCGGCCCAACGCTGAATGTCGAACAACGGCGTGTGTTCATGCTCGCGCAGGGCCAGGTTCTGCGCCTGCACACTCTGCAACCACTCGCCCACGCTCGATTGCGCGCGAGGGCTGGCGATCACCGGCAAGGTGTTGATGAACAGCCCAATCTGCTGCTCGACACCTTTGAGTTCGGTCGGGCGCCCCGCCACCGTGGCGCCGAACGCCACGCTTTGTTGGCCGGTCAAGCGCTGCAACAGCAGCAGCCAGGCCGCCTGAATCAGCGTGTTGAGCGTGACTTTTTGCTGGCGAGCGAAATCGCCCAGACGACGGGTCTGCTGCGCGTCCAGCACGCAGAAATGTTCGCCATGCCCGGCACGCGGCGCATCGCCACGCTGTGCCTGAAGTGCCTGCGCCAGCAGGGTCGGCGCCTGCAAGTCGGCTAGTTGCGCGGTCCAGTAGTGCTCGCTGGCCTGTACATCCTGACGTTGCAGCCATTCGATGTAATCGCGATAACGCCCGGCCAGCACAGGCTGAGCAATGCCGCTGTAGCGTTGCAGCACTTCGCCGAGCAACTGCGAGTTGCTCCAGCCATCCATCAGGATGTGATGGTTGGTGTAGATCAAATGGCAGCGCTGGTCATCCAGACGCACCACCACCATGCGCAGCAGCGGCCCTTGGCTCAGGTCAAAACCTTGCGCCTGCTCGGCAGCGGCCAGTGCATTCAATTCGCCCTGGCCATCGCCACGCTCGCGCCAGTCGAGCACGCTGAACGGCATGTCCAGTTGCTTGTGTACCACTTGCACCGGTCGCGCCAGTTCACCCTGCCAGACAAAACAGGTGCGCAGGATATCGTGGTTGTCCACCGCCGCTTGCCAGGCCTGCTGGAAGCGTTGCGGATCGAGGCCTTCGACGTCGAGGCGAACCTGATTGATGTAATCGCCAGCGGCCTGTTCGTAAAGGCTGTGAAACAACATGCCCTGCTGCATTGCCGACAGCGGATAGACATCGGCAATCTGCTGCGCCGGCAATGGCAAGCCGTCGAGTTGCGCCTGCGTCAGGCCGGCCAACGGGAAGTCCGACGGGGTCAGACCTTCAACGCCCGGGGTGAGGCAATGGCCGATCAACGCGGCCAGTTCTTCGGCGTAATCGGCGGCCAGCGCTTCAATGACCGCGCTGTCGAAGCGTTCGCTGCTGAAGGTCCAGCCCACGCGCAACTCGCCGCCATACACCTGACCATTGAGGGTCAGCCAGTTGCCCAGCGGCGCGTCCGGGCTTTGATCGAGGCCGGCGTTGTCCGGCGACGGCACGAACAATGCGCCGTCATCGCCCTCGAAACTGCCGTCGAACTGGCCGAGGTAGTTGAAGGTGATACGCGGGCTCGGCAAGGCACGCAGGCTCTGCTGCGCCTGAGCGTCACCGAAGTGGCGCAGCACACCGAAACCAATGCCCCTGTCGGGGATCGAGCGCAGTTGTTCCTTGATCTGTTTGATTGACTCACCCGCTGTCGCGGCCGGGGTCAGGCACACCGGGAACAGGCTGGTGAACCAGCCGACGGTGCGGGTCAGATCGACCCCGTCGAACAGCGCTTCGCGACCATGGCCTTCGAGCTGAATGAGCGTCGACGTCTGCCCACTCCAGCGGCCGATGACTCGCGCCAGCGCCGTCAGCAAAAGGTCATTGACCTGAGTGCGATACGCCGCCGGGGCTTCTTGCAGCAATTGCCGGGTCAGCTCGACGCCGAGTCGGGTCTGCACGGTCTGCGCCAGTCGATTGTGCTGACCGGCGTTCACGCGTTTGCACGGCAGATCGGTGCTGACATCGCTCAGGCAGGCCTGCCAGTAAGCCAGCTCAGCCTGCAACGCCGGGCCGTTGGCGTAGCGCTGCAAGTGTTCGCTCCAGTCCTTGAAAGCGCTGGTCTTGGACGGCAGGCTCAGCGGCTGATCATCGAGCAATTGTTGATAAGCGTTTTGCAGGTCTTCAAGCAGAATCCGCCACGACACACCGTCTACCGCCAAGTGATGAATCACCAACTGCAAACGCTGAGTGCCGTCGGCCAGATTTGCCAACACAGCGCGCAGTAATGGCCCGTTTTGCAGGTCGAGACTGCGCTGGGCGCGGTTGCCCAAGGCTTCCAGCGCAGCAGCATCGGCGACGTCCTCCTGCCAGAGCAGGTTTTGCGATGAATCTTCCACCGCTCGGTGTTCGGCCTGCCACACGCCATCCTGCGGCGAGAAACTCAGGCGCAGGGCATCGTGATGGGCCACCAGCGCGCGCAGCACTTGCTCGACCTTGGCGGCGTCCAGCGCCTGACGCGGTTGGAGCAGCACCGACTGATTACAGTGGTGACGTTCAGGGATTTCATCTTCGAAAAACTGCTGCTGGATCGGCAGCAGCAACGCCGCGCCGGTCACCGCCTGTTGATCAATCGTCGACTCGCCATCGCCCAGTTGTGCGACCAGCGCCAGACGCTGCACGGTCTGGTGCTGGAACAGGTCTTTGGGATTGAGACGAATGCCGGCCTGACGGGCACGGCTGACCACCTGAATCGAAATGATCGAGTCGCCGCCCAGCTCAAAGAAATTGTCGTTGAGGCCCACTTTCGGCAGTTTCAGCACGTCTTGCCAGATCGCCGCCAAGCGCTGTTCCAGCTCGCTTTGTGGTGCCTGATAAGCCTGCTGCGCCTGGCTCGCGTCAGGGGCCGGCAAGGCGCGGCGGTTGAGTTTGCCGTTGGCGGTCAATGGCAGTTGCGCCAGCAGCAACAGGTGCGCCGGGATCATGTGATCCGGCAGGTTTTCCTTGAGCTCGGCACGCACACGGTCGCGCCACTGCGCCTGTTCGGCCAGGCTGGCGTCGAGCAGCGCGGCATCGCTCGGCACCAGATACGCGACCAATTGCTGACCACTGAGGCCCGGCTGCGCCAGCACCACGGCTTGGCGCACCGCTGGTTGCTCCAGCAGTTGCGCTTCGATCTCGCCGAGTTCGATACGGAACCCGCGAATCTTCACCTGATGGTCGATGCGCCCGACGTATTCGACGACGCCGTCAGCGCGATAACGCGCCAGGTCACCGGTGCGGTACAGACGCCCGCCGTCAGCGGAAAACGGATCGGGAATAAAGCGCAGGCTGGTTAGGTCGGCACGGTTCAGATAACCCCGCGCCAGCCCGGCACGCCCGATGTGCAACTCGCCGATACAGCCTTTGGCGACCGGGTTCAGGTCAGCGTCGAGCAAATACCACGACAGATCCGCGATCGGCTCGCCGATCGGGCTGCCGACATCGCCTTGCAGATCGGCCATCGACAATGGCCGGTAAGTCACGTGCACGGTGGTTTCGGTGATGCCGTACATGTTGATCAGTTGCGGTGCCTGATCGCCGAAACGTTCGAACCACGGGCGCAGGCTCTTGACCTCCAGCGCCTCGCCACCGAACACCACGTAACGCAGCGACGGCTGTAGAGCGGCGTGTTGCGGGGCGCACGCCACTTGCATCAATTGCTTGAACGCCGAGGGCGTCTGGTTCAGTACGGTAATGCCTTCGCGGCCGAGCAAAGCGTAGAAATCTTCCGGCGCACGGCTGACCTCGTAAGGCACCACCACCAGTTTGCCGCCGTACAGCAGCGCACCGAAAATCTCCCACACCGAGAAATCGAAGGCGTAGGAATGGAACAGGCTCCAGACATCGGTCGGACCAAAATCGAACCACGCACCCGTGGCTTCGAACAGGCGCAGCACGTTGCGATGCGCCAGCAAGGTGCCCTTCGGCTGGCCGGTCGAACCGGAGGTGTAGATCACATACGCCAGGTTGTCCGGGCTCATGCTGACCTGCGGGTTGCTGTCGCTGTAGCCTTCGAGACCGTCGCGGTCCTGATCGAGCATCAAACTGCGTACCGAGTCCGGCACCGGCAGACGATCAAGCAGATGGCTTTGGGTCAGCAGCAGGCCGATGCCGCTGTCGCCGATCATGTAGCTCAGGCGTTCTTGCGGGTAGCTCGGGTCCAGCGGCACGTAAGCGCCCCCGGCCTTTAGGATCGCCAACAGCCCAACCAGCATGTCGAGGCTGCGCTCCACCGCCAGACCGACGCGCACATCCGGGCCGACACCGTTGGCGATCAGTTTGTGGGCCAACTGATTGGCGCGGCTGTTGAGTTCGTCGTAGGTCAGCGTCTGTTGGCCGTAGGCCACGGCAATCGCTTGCGGTGCGCGGGCAGCCTGGGCTTCGATCAATTGATGCAGGCACCGCTCGCTGGGGAAATCGGCCAAGGCCGGGTTCCATTGCAGCAAGGTCTTCGCGCGTTCGGCAGCGTCGTGCAGCGGCAGTTCGGCAATGCGCTGACCGCTGTCGACGACGATGCCTTGCAGCAGATTCGTCCAGTGTTGCGCCAGGCGCGCGATGGTCGCGGCGTCGAACAAGTCGGTGGCGTAAGTCAGCTCGGCCCAGACGTTGTCGGTGGATTCGAAGGTGTTCAGGGTCAAGTCGAACTGTGCGGTGTTCGACGCCCAGTTCAGGCCTTCGATCTCGATGTTCGGCAAGCGTGTGGCGCCCTGAGCCTGACGGGCCTGGCTCTGGTGATTATGCAGTACCTGGAACAACGGACTGTGGCTGAGGCTGCGCTCCGGTTGCAGCGCATCGACCAGTTGCTCGAACGGCAGATCCTGATGAGCCTGGGCGCCGAGCACGGTGCTTTTCACTTGCTGCAGCAGGCTACGGAACGTCTGCTGGCTGTCGAATTCAGCTTTCAGCACCTGGGTGTTGACGAAGAAGCCGATCAGCCCTTCCGTCTCGACCCGGTTGCGGTTCGCCACCGGCACACCGACGCGGATGTCGGCCTGACCGCTGTAGCGATGCAGCAAGGTCTGGAACGAGGCCAGCAACAGTGTGAACAGCGTGACGTTTTCACGCTGGGCAACCTGCTTGAGCGCAGACGCCAGTTCCAGGCTCAGCGGGATATCACGACGGGCGCCGCGATAGCTTTGCTCAGGCGGACGTGGGCGATCGGTCGGCAGCTCCAGCAGCGGCTGATCGCCATCGCCCAGTTGCGCCGTCCAGTAGCTCAACTGACGCTCGCGTTCACCGGCGTCCATCCACTGCTTTTGCCACACCGCGTAGTCGGCGTATTGCACCGCCAGCGCCGGCAATTGCACGGCCTGCCCTTGGCTATAAGCGGCGTACAACGCCACCAGTTCATCGACCATGACGTTCATCGACCAGCCATCGGAAACGATGTGGTGCAAGGTGATGACCAGTGCGTGGTCGTCATCCGCCAGACGCAGCAATTTGACCCGCAGCAGCGGGCCTTGCTGGAGATTGAACAGGTGCAGGGTTTCTTCGGCGACCAGCGCTTGCAGCGCAGCCTCGTCCAGATCGGCGGCAACGTCCTGCACGTGCAGATCCAACGTGGCGAGGGCCTGAATCACTTGCAGGGGCTGGCCCTGCTCTTCGACGAAGCAGGTGCGCAAGGATTCGTGGCGCGCGATCAGGGCATCGAAGCTGCGCTGCAACGCCCCCAGATCCAGTTCACCGCGCAGACGCAACGCCGCCGGGACGTGATAGGCAGTGCTGGTCGGCTCCAGTTGCCAGAGGAACCATTGACGTTCCTGGGCATACGAAAGCGCCAGTGGTTGCAGGCGCGGCAACGCGACAATTGGCGGTTCCTGATGCGCCTGATCAAGACCGAGCGCGGCGACGAAATCTTCCAGCGTGCTGTGTTCGAACAGCGTACGCAGCGGCACCTGAACGTTCAGCGCTTGGCGCACCCGAGAGACCACCTGGGTGACCAATAACGAGTGGCCGCCCAGTTCGAAGAAGTTATCGCCGAGGCCCACGCGATCCAGCTTAAGCACCGTTTGCCAGATTTCGGCGACGGTCTGCTGGGTGGCGGTTTGCGGGGCGCTGTAGGTCGATTGCAACTGGCTGGCGTCGGGCGCCGGCAAGGCTTTGCGATCTACTTTGCCGTTGGGGGTCAGCGGCAGTTGCGCGAGGAACAACAGGTGCGCCGGCACCATGTATTCCGGCAGTTCAGCCTTGAGGCTGGCCTTGAGCGCGGCGCGCAAATCGGCTTCCGAAACATCATTGACCAATGGCACCACGTAGCCCACCAGTTGCGGGCCGGTCGGGCCGTCCTGCGCGACCACAACGGTTTCGCGCACGCTGTCGAGCGCGAGCAAACGCGCTTCGATCTCACCCAGTTCGATACGCAAACCACGGATTTTCACCTGATGGTCGATCCGCCCGATGTACTCGATCACGCCCTCGGCGCGATAGCGGGTCAGGTCGCCGGTGCGGTACAGGCGCGCGCCGTTTTTCGCAAAGGGATCCGGTACAAAACGTTCGGCGGTCAGGCTCGGGCGCTGGAAATAACCACGGGCCAAACCGTCACCGCCAATCAGCAATTCACCCGGCGCGCCGAGCGGATTGAGCTCAAGGTCACTGCCGAGGATGTACAACGCGGTGTTGTCGATGGGCGTGCCGAGGAACGGACGGCTGTTGTCCGCACTCAGCGCATGTTGTGCTGACCAGATCGTCGTTTCGGTCGGGCCATAGAGGTTCCACACGCGTGGCGTCAGCGCCAGCATGCGCTGCGCCAGTTCCTGCGGCAGTGCTTCACCGCCACAGAGGAACGTGCGGCCGCTGAGGATCGCGGCGTGTTCGTTGTCCAGCAGCATGCGCCAGGTCGACGGCGTGGCTTGCAGCACACTGACGGCGTGGCGCTCGATCAGTTCGAGCACCGCTTGCGGGTCTTGATGCACGTCCTTGCCGGTCAGCACCACGCAGGCGCCGGCCAGCAATGGGCCGTAGATTTCCAGGCCAAAAATGTCGAACGAGAACGTGGTCAGCGACAGCATGCGATCAGTGGCCGCGATCCCTGGCTGCTTGATCATGCTCGCGACAAAGTTGCTCAGGGCCGCGTGGCGCACCATCACGCCTTTCGGTTTACCGGTCGAACCCGAGGTGTAGATCGTATAGGCCAGATGCTCGCCGTTGACCGCCACGTCCGGCGCGGTCTGTGGATACGCCGCCAGCCAGTCGTGTGGCTGATCGAGCAACAGCGTCTGCACGCCCGTCGGGATCGGTAACTGCGCCTGCAAGTGCGACTGCGTCAGCAGCAATTGCAAACCACTGTCCTCGATCATGTAGGCCAGACGATCTTCCGGGTACGCCGGGTCCAGCGGCACATACGCGCCGCCCGCCTTGAGGATCGCCAGCAGGCCGACGATCATTTCGACGCTGCGCTCGACGGCGATGCCGACCAGTCGATCCGGGCCGACACCGGCCTCGATCAGCTTGTGCGCCAGTTGATTGGCCCGGGCCTCCAGTTCGCCATAGGTCAGCACGTCTGCGCCGATGATCAGCGCGGTGGCCTGCGGCGTTTGCTGTGCCTGCAAGGCGAAAGCCTGCTGCACGCACTCGGCCTGCACGGTGTGATCGGCCACGCGTAACCAGTCCCGCAACAACACACCGTGTTCGGCACTGTCCAACAACGGCAATTCGCCGACGCGCTGAGTCGGTGCAGCCACGATGCCTTGCAGCAGGTTCTGCCAGTGACGGGCAATGCGCTCGATGGTCTCAGACTTGAACAGGTCAGTGGCGTAGATCAGCTCGGCGGCGAAACCGTCGTTGGATTCATAAGTATTGAGGGTCAGGTCGAACTGCGCGGTGCGCCCTTCCCACTGCACATCCTCGACGCTCAACTGCGGCAGTTGCACCGCGCCACGCCCCTGATCACGGCGGGTCTGGTGGTTGAACATCACCTGGAACACCGGGCTGTGGCTCAGGCTGCGCTCCGGTTGCAGCGCTTCGATCAATTGCTCGAACGGCAGATCCTGATGCGCCTGAGCATCCATCGCCGCTTGCTTGACCTGCGCCAGCAAGCGGTTGAACGGCAGTTGCCCGTTCACCTCGGCATTCAATACCTGAGTGTTGACGAAAAAGCCGATCAGGCCCTCCGTCTCGACTCGGTTACGGTTGGCCGTAGGCACACCGACGCGAATCTGCGCCTGGCCGCTGTAGCGATGCAGCAAGGCCTGGAACGACGCCAGCAACACCATGAACAGGCTCGCACCTTCGCGCTGGGCCAGATGTTTGAGGGCGTCGCCAAGGGCCGTCGGCAAGTCCAGTTCAAGCCGCGCACCGCGCAGACTCTGCACCGCCGGGCGGGGGAAATCGATTGGCAACTCCAGCACCGGCTGCTCGCCGTCCAGCGTCTTGATCCAATAAGCCAGTTGCCGCTCACGCTCGCCCGCTTCCAGCCAGTGACGCTGCCAGATCGCGTAGTCGGCGTATTGCACGTCCAGCGCCGGCAGCGTCAACGGCTGCCCGCTGGTGTCGGCGGCGTAATGTTGGATCAGCTCATTGACCAGCACTTTGATCGACCAGCCATCGGAGATGATGTGGTGCTGGATCAGCACCAGCACATGATCGTCCTGCGCCACTTTCAGCAGCGCCACGCGCAGGAGCGGGCCCTGTTGCAGGTTGAACGGGCGCGTGGTTTCGCTTTCGACGAACGCCTTGACCGCAGCCTCTTCACCGGCGGCATCAAGGCCTTCGGGCAGCGGAACCAGACTGATGTTCAGCGGCAGTTGCGGATGGATCACCTGACAAAAGGTTTCGCCCTGCTCGGCGAAGGTCGTGCGCAAGCTTTCGTGACGCGCGGCCACGGCATTGAAGCTGCGTTCCAGCGCCGCCACCTCCAGCCGCCCCTTGAGGCGCAGGGCGCTGGGGATGTGATACGCGGTGCTGTGCGGGTCCATTTGCCAGAGGAACAATTGACGTTCCTGGGCATACGACAGAGGAATCGCCGCAAACCCGGAACGTGTTTCCGGGATCGGCAGGTTGGCCGGAGAGACACCCTCTTCGAGCATCTTTTCCAGGTACAGCTTACGTTTGTCCAGCGGCAGAGTGATAAAGCGCTTGGCTACCCTCAAAGCAACACTCTTGTCCATCAGACTTCCTCCATATCGTCAAGCAGGGCTTCCAGCTTGCTCAGTTTCTGTTCGTTGATTGCCCCGCCTCCTGTATCGAGTCGAGCGACAAAGTCGCTCAGGACGGGGTGCTGGAATAACAGTTGCGGGGTCAGCGTCAGGCCCAGTTCAAGGGCCATGCGCGACACCACGTTGACCGCCAGCAGCGAGTGCCCGCCCAGTTCGAAGAAGTGATCGTTCAGGCCGATGCGTTGCACGTCGAGCACTTGCTGCCAGATCGCCGCGACCCGCTGCTCAAGCTCACTGTGCGGCGCGACATACGCGGCCTGCATCTGGCTGGCATCGACCGCTGGCAAGGCCTTGCGGTCGAGTTTGCCGTTGGGGGTCAGTGGCAACTGCTCAAGGAACAGCAGGTGCGCGGGAATCATGTAGTCAGGTAACGAAGACTTGAGGCCAGTCTTTAGTCCGTCGCGCAGGAGCCGCTGCGCTTCGCCGTCGTACAGATCCAGTGGTGGGGCGACCACATAGGCCACCAGTTGCGCGCCCGCCTCGCCTTCGACGGCCAGCACCGCCGCTTCGGTGACGGCCGGTTGGGCGAGCAATCGCGCCTCGATCTCCCCCAACTCGATGCGGAATCCGCGAATTTTCACCTGATGGTCGATCCGGCCCATGTATTCCAGTTCGCCCTCTTCACGCTCGCGGATGAGGTCGCCGGTGCGGTACATGCGTTCGCCGTTATTGGCGAACGGGTTGGGCACAAAGCGTTCGGCTGTCATTGCTGCACGGCCCAGATAGCCGCGCGTGATGCCGGCACCGGACAGGTACAGTTCGGCCGACGCTCCTTGCGGGACAGCGTGCAAATCAGCGTCGAGCAAGTGACTGGCGCTGTGGTCGAGGGCACGACCGATGCGTGCCTCACCACCGGCACTGCGGCGAGTCCAGGTCGAATAGGTGGTGTCTTCCGACGGGCCGTACAGGTCGTAGACATGCTCGACCGTCGACTGCTGATACAACGCGTCAACCAGCCCTTGCTTGAGCGGCTCACCGGCCAGATTGATGATGCGCACGCTCGGCGGAATCTGCCCGGCGCGCTGCAATGCAGCAATGGCTGACGGCACGGTGTTGATCAGGCGCACCTGATCGCGCGCCGGCAAATGCGGCAGTTCCAGAGCATTACGGGCGATGATCAGCGAGCCGCCGTTGGCCAGTGTGACGAACAGCTCCCACACCGACAGATCGAAGCACACCGAGGTCGAAACCAGCACGCCTTGAATATCGTCGCGGTTGTAGACCTTGGCCGACCAGTCGATCAACGCCATGACGTTGCGATGGGCAATCGCCACGCCTTTTGGCGTGCCGGTGGAGCCGGAGGTGTAGATCACGTAGGCGAGGTTGTCTGGAACGACCGATGTTAGCGGTGCACTGCTCGGATAACCGCTCAACAACACCTGATCCAGCAGCAACACTTGCGTTTCGCCAGGTACCGTCAGGGTCGCGGCGACCGCTTGCTCGGTCAGCAACACCCGCGCACGGCTGTCCTCCAGCATGTACGCGACACGATCCGCCGGGTAATCCGGGTCCAGCGGCACATACGCACCACCGGCCTTCAACACCGCCAGCAAGGCAATGAGCAACTGCTCGGAACGCGGCATCGCCGCGCCCACGCGCACTTCCGGGCCAACACCGAGTTCGATCAGTTTGTGCGCCAAGCGGTTGGCTTGCGCGTCGAGTTCGGCGTACGTCAGTTGCGTGCTGCCAAAGGTCACCGCTAGCGCATCCGGCGTCGCCGCCACCTGACGGGCAATGCCGTGATGAATGCACAGATCGGTGACGAAATCGGCATCGACGCTCGGGACGCTTTCGATCAGATTCAACTCACTGAGTGACCGCTCGCCCGCCTCGGTCATCTGGCTCAGCAGACGCTGCAAATGCGCGCCCAACTGCGCCACGCTGGCGTCGGCAAAGCTGTCGCGCTGATAGCTGAAATGCACCGTCAGTTGCGTGCTCATGTTTACCAGCAGGGTCAGCGGATAGTTGGTCTGCTCCTGATTGGCCACCGCGCCGAAACGCAAGCCTTGCGGCGCGCCACGTTCCAGCGCGTCGGCAATCGGGTAGTTCTCGAACACCATCAGGCTGTCGAACAGCGCATCACCGCCCTGCCCGGCCCAACGCTGAATATCCGCCAGTGGTGTGTGTTCGAACTCGCGCGAAGCCAGATTCTGCGCCTGCACGCCTTGCAGCCAACTGGCCAGACTCTGCTGCGCTTGCGGCGCAGCAACCACCGGCAAGGTATTGATGAACAGGCCGATCTGCGCTTCGGCACCCGGCAGATCCGCCGGACGCCCGGCGACGGTGGCGCCGAAAGCGACACAGTCTTTGCCGGTATAACGCTGCAACAGCAACAGCCAAGCGGCTTGCACCACGGTGTTGACCGTGACTTTCGCGGCCCGGGCGAATTCGCCCAAACGCTGCGTCAGATTGACGTCGAGTACTTGGTAGTGATCGCCATAACCGACGCTTGGCAAACCGTACTGCGGCCGCGCGATGGCATTGGCCAGGCGCGTTGGCTCTTGCAGGTTGTGCAGCGTCGCCAGCCAGTAGGCTTCGGCCGCCGCCGCATCCTGGCGTTGTAGCCAGCCGATGTAATCGCGATAGCGGCCCGCCGGACGCGCCACCGCTTCGCCGCGATAATGCTGCAACACTTCGCCGAGCAACTGCGCGCTGCTCCAGCCGTCCATCAGGATGTGGTGGTTGGTGTAAATCAGGTGATGACGATCCGTCGCGGTGCGCACCAGCACCAGACGCAGCAGCGGCGCACAGATCAAATCCAGACCCTGTGCGCGCTCTTCGTCGGCGAGGGTTTGCAGCGCCGCGTTCAGCCCGGTTTTGCCGTGCCAGTCGAGCACGCTGAATGGCACTTCAACCTGGCGCTGCACCACTTGCACCGGTTGCGGCAGATCGCCCTGCCAGAAAAACCCGGTGCGCAGAATGTCATGGGCATCCACCACCGCTTGCCACGCCGCTTGGAAGCGTTGCGGATCGACGCCGTCGACGTCCAGGCGCATCTGGTTGATGTAGTCGCCGTTGCCATGTTCGAGCAACGTATGGAACAGCATGCCCTGCTGCATCGGCGACAGCGGGTAGATGTCATCGATGCTTTGCGGTTCGAGCACCAGCGCATCGAGTTGCGCCTGCGACAGTTGCGCCAGCGGGAAGTCTGACGGCGTCACGCCACGGTTGGCGTTGTCGCAGCAATGGCCGATCAGCACAGTCAATTCCTGCACGTAGTCATCGGCCAGACGCTGGATGGTCGCCGCGTCGAACATCGCGCCGCTGTAGGTCCAGCTCAGATCCAGTTCGCCGCCAAAGACTTTGCCGTTCAGCGCCAGCGGGTTGCCCAACGGGCCTTGCAGATTGACTTCGGCACCGCCGGACTCGCTGGTCGGCACGAACAGGGCTTCGGCGGCGGCATCGAAACTGCCGTCGAACTGGCCCAGATAGTTGAAGGTCAGGCGTGGTGCCGGCAAGGCTTGCAGGGCTTGGCGAGCCAGCTCATCGCCCAGATGCGCGAGCGCGCCGAAGCCGATGCCTTTGTGCGGAATCGCCCGCAGTTGTTCCTTGACCTGCTTGAGCGATGCGCCCGGCTCGGCAACCGGCGACAGGCGCGCCGGGAACACACTGGTGAACCAGCCGACGGTGCGCGTCAGGTCGACGCTGTCGAACAGGTCTTCGCGACCGTGGCCTTCGAGCAAAACCAGCGCGTGGTCGGCACCGGTCCAGCGCACCATCACCCGCGCCAGCGCGGTCAGCAGCAGATCGTTGACCTGCGTGCGATAAGCCGCCGGGGCATCCTGCAATAACTGACGGGTCAGGGTCTGGTCCAGTTTGCTGCGAATGGTCAGCGCCTGATCGTGTTGCTGCCCACCGTCGGGACGGTCGAAAGGCAACGTCGCCGATGCACCTTGCAACTGTTGCTGCCAGAAGCCCAGTTCAGACTGCAACGCAGGCGTGGCGGCGTATTCCTGCAAGGCCTGCGCCCAGGCTTTGACCGCATGGGTCTTGGCCAGCAACTGCACGGCATTGCCCGTAGCGATCTGCCGGTAAGCGTTTTGCAGATCTTCAAACAGAATCCGCCACGACACGCCATCGACCACCAGATGATGGACGATCAGCAGCAGGCGTTGACTGCCATCGGCCAGGTTCGCCAGCACCGCGCGAATCAGCGAGCCACCGCTCAGTTGCAGGCTACGCTGAGCCTTGTCGCCCAATGCCTCAAGGGCTGCGAGGTCGGCGACCTCGACTTGCCAGAGAATGGTTTCACCTGCTTGCGTGGCGATGTCGCGGTAGTTCGCGATCCAGCCGTCAGCCTGCTCGACAAAGTCCAGGCGCAGGCTGTCGTGGTGCAGCACCAGCGCGTCCAGCGCTTGCTCCAACAAGTGGCCATCGAGCGCCTGATTCGGCTTGAGCATCACCGACTGGTTCCAGTGATGACGGTCGGGAATCGCCTGAGCGAAGAATTCCTGATGAATCGGCAACAGTGCCGTGCGGCCGGTCACCGGTTGCTGATCGATCACTTGCAGCGCTTCGCCCGTCTGCGCGACAACCGCCAGCGCCTGGATGGTCTGGTGCTGGAACAGGTCTTTGGGCGTGAAGCGAATGCCGGCCTGCCGCGCACGGCTGACCACTTGAATGGAAATGATCGAGTCGCCGCCCAGCTCAAAGAAGTTGTCGCTGATGCCGACCTGCCCAAGCTTAAGCACGTCTTGCCAGATCGTCGCCAATTGTTGCTCCAGCGCATTCTGCGGAGCGACATAGGTCTGTTGCAGTTGACTGACATCCGGCTTCGGCAGGTTCTTGCGGTCGAGCTTGCCGTTTGGCGTCAGCGGCATGCGCTCCAGACGCAAGACATACGCCGGCACCATGTGCGCCGGCAAGATGGCCTTGAGCTGCGCACGCAGGTCTTCGGTGAAGTCGACGCGGGCAGAATCGCCCACCACATAGGCGACCAGACGCTTGCCGCTACCCGCACTGCCTTCCTGGGCCACGACCACGGCTTCGCGCACACCGTCGAGCGCTTGCAGGGCGGCTTCGACTTCGCCGAGCTCAATGCGGAAACCGCGGATCTTCACTTGATTGTCGATGCGGTCCAGATAGTCGAATGTGCCGTCGACGCGCTGACGAACGAGGTCACCGGTGCGATAAAGCAAGCCGCCAGCGCGGCTGAACGGGTCAGCGACAAAACGCTCGGCAGTCAGCCCCGGACGGTTCAGGTAACCGCGGGCCAGACCCGTGCCGCCCAGATACAACTCACCGGCCATGCCTTGCGGCAGCAAGTTCAGATCGGCGTCGAGCACGTAGGCGCTGCGGTCACCGATGCGGCTGCCGATTGGCGCGTAAGCGGCGCCGCACGGCACATCGCGGCCGGCCTTCCAGATCAGCGGCGTGACCACGGTTTCGGTCGGGCCGTAGCCGTTGATGATGAAGTCCGGATCGAGCGCCCGTTTGACCCGCTCGAAACTGGCGTTCGGTACCGCGTCGCCGCCAAAGCAGTAGATGCGCACGTTGGGTGGACTGCCCACACGCTCGGCGTGTTCGGCCAGTTGTTGCAGGTACACCGGCGGGAACGCGACCACGGTCACGCCATGCTCAATCATGGCGTTGTAGGTTTGCTCCGGTGTCCATAGGCTGTCGTCGCGGATCAGCAACGAGGCGCCGTGGGTCAGGCTGGTCAGCCAGCGCTCATGGGCGCCGTCGAAGGCGAACGACATGAAGTGGAATTCGCAATCGCTGTCGCGCATTTCATAACGCTGACCGATGGCCTGGCAATGCATCGCCAAAGGGCCGTGAGCGACGCTGACGCCTTTCGGATTGCCGGTGGAGCCGGAGGTGTAAATCACATACGCGAGGTTGTGCGGATCGAGCTGCACGGGCGGCGCGGTGATCGGCCATTCGCACAAGTCGAGGCGATCGAGTTCAAGCAGCGGCACCGATTCGGCCACAGGCAATTGCGCCGACACTGACGCGTCGCTGATCAGCAGCGCCAGCCCGGAATCCTCGATCAGATAGGCCAGGCGTTCACGCGGATAACGGGTGTCCAGCGGCACGTAAGCGCCGCCAGCCTTGAGCACCGCCAGCAATGCGACGATCACCGCCTCACTGCGCGGCAGGGCCACACCGACGCGGGTTTCTGCGCCGACGCCACGGGCGATCAGCGCATGGGCCAATTGGTTGGCACGCTGATCGATTTCGCCATAGCTGAAGCGCCGACCGTTGAAGATCACCGCCGTGCGTTGCGGATTTTCGCCGGCCAGCGCGGCAATACGCTGATGCACGCCGATGTCCACCGGGTACGGTTGCGGATGGTTTTCGGCTTGCTGGCGCGCCTGCTCTTCAGCGCTGGCCAGACCGATTTCGCCGAGGTTGCGCTCAGCCGATGCGGCAAACTGCTCAAGCAATTGCAGCAGGTGCGCACTGATACCTTCGATCACGTCACTGGCGAACTGGGCGCGGTCGAAGCTGTAATGCAACGCCAGTTGCTGACCCAATGTCACGGCAACGCTCAGGGCGTAATGCGTCTGCTCCAGATTGCCCACATCACCGAACACCAGCCCCTGCCCGGCCTGACTCAGCGCCTGGGTAACCGGGTAGTTTTCGAACACCAGAATGTTGTCGAACAGCGCTTCGCCACCCTGCCCGGCCCAGCGCTGGATGTCCGCCAACGGCGTGTGTTCGAAGTCGCGCAGGCTAAGGTTCTGCGCCTGCACTGCTTGCAGCCATTGGCCGACGGTTTGATCCGGACGCGGCGCACCGATGACCGGCAAGGTGTTGATGAACAAACCGACCTGCTGCTCGATGCCCGGCAGATCCGCCGGACGCCCGGCCACGGTCGCGCCGAAGGCCACCGCTTCGTGACCGGTGTAGCGTTGCAGCAACAGCAGCCAAGCCGCTTGCACCAAGGTGTTGACAGTGACTTTCTGCTGACGGGCAAACGCTTTCAGTGCCTGGGTGCGTGACACGTCCAGCGTCAAGTAATGATCGCCGTGACCGCTGAGGTTTTCCCCGCCGGTGGCGGCGCGGGCCAGTCGGGTCGGCTCTTGCAGCGCAGCGAGTTGTTCGCTCCAGAAGTCCTGACTGAGTTGACTGTCCTGCCGTTGCAGCCAGGCAATGTAATCGCGATAACGTCCACCGCCGCTTACCGGCGTACGGCCGCCGTAACGCTGCAAGACTTCGCCAAGCAACTGCGAGTTGCTCCAGCCGTCCATCAGGATGTGGTGATGGGTGTAAATCAGGTGCCATTGCTCGGCGCCGGTCTGCACCAGCACCAGTCGCAGCAATGGCGCGCAGGTCAGATCAAAGCCTTGCTGACGTTCGGCATCGGCCAACGCTGCAAGAGCGGCTGGTTGATCCTCGCGGCTGCGCCAGTCCAGTGTGGTGAACGGCAATTTCACCTGCTTGTGCACGATCTGCACCGGTTGCGTCAGTTCGCCCTGCCAGACGAAACCGCTGCGCAGAATGTCCTGCGCATCGACGGTGGCCTGCCATGCGGCGCGGAAACGCTCGGGATCAATGCCTTGCACATCGACGCGCAACTGGTTGATGTACTCACCCCCCGCTTGCTCGTAGAGGGTGTGGAACAGCAAACCCTGCTGCATCGGCGACAGTGGATAAAGGTCATCGAGCTGACCGGCCGGCACCGGCAGTGCATCGAGTTGCGCCTGCGTGACCTGCGCCAGCGGGAAGTCCGACGGCGTCGCTTGCGCGGTTTGCAGGGTGCAGCAATGTTCGATCAGCGCGTGCAACTCGACGGCGTATTGATCCACCAGTTTCTGTACGGTTGCGCCGTCGAACATCTCGCGGCTGAAACCCCAACTCATCGACAGTTCGCCGCCATACACCTGACCTTCCACGGTCAGCCAGTTGGCCAGCGGCGCCTCTGGATCCTGCGCGACACCGCTGTTTTCAGCGGACGGCACGAACAGCGCCGCCTCGTCGAACTGGCGGTCGAACTGGCCGAGATAGTTGAAGGTAATGCGCGGCTGCGGCAGCGCCTCAAGTTCGGCGCGTACCGACGGCGCCGCGAGATAACGCAGCACGCCATAGCCCAGACCTTTGTCCGGCACCGCGCGCAGTTGCTCCTTGATCGACTTGATCGAACCGTCGAGATCGTCGGCGGCAATCAGATTTACCGCGAACAGGCTGGTGAACCAGCCCACGGTGCGACTCAGGTCGATGTCATCGAACAGATCTTCGCGACCATGCCCCTCCATCTCGATCAGCGTGCCCGGTTGCTCGCTCCAGCGGCTGATGGTGCGCGCCAGTGCAGTGAGCAGCAGATCGTTGACCTGCGTGCGATACGCTGCCGGCGCCTGTTGCAACAGTTGACGGGTGCGCTCGGCGTCGAGGCGCCATTGGATTTTCTCGCCATGCCGGTTCTGCAGGCTGCCATCCGGACGCTCGCAGGGCAGATCCAGGGCATCCTGATGCTGGGTTTTCCAATAGCTCAGTTGGTCGTCGAAGCGCGACGCTGCGCTTTCGAGGCGTGCTGTCCAGCTCTGAAAGGCACTGGTTTTTGCCGGCGATTGAATGCCGCCGCCCGCCGCCAGTTGCTCATAGGCCTGCTGCACATCTTCCAGCAGCACTCGCCAGGAAACCCCATCCACCACCAAGTGATGAATGATCAGCGCCAGACGCTGGCTGCCATCGGCCAGCGTGACCAGCAACGCGCGCAGCAGCGGGCCGTTGCGCAGATCAAGACTGCGCTGGGCCTCGTTGCATAAGGCGTTCAACTGCTCGACAGAGTCGGCGTCGCGCTGCCACAGCCCAGCGCTTTCAACCCGCAGGCCATGGCTTTGCTGCCAGCCTTCGGCGTTTTCGACGAAGCGCAGGCGCAGGGCATCGTGGTGGTTGATCATGTGCGCCAGCGCGGTATCGAGCCACTGAGCGTTCAAAGTGGCGCGCGGGGTCAGCAGCAGCGACTGGTTCCAGTGCTCACGCACCGGCATCGCATGGCTGAAGAAGTGTTGCTGGATCGGCCCGAGTACGGCGTCGCCGGTCACTGGCCCTTGATCCACCGACGTCTGGCTGTCCAGCGTGGCGACCAGCGCGAGGCTGCGCACGGTCTGGTACTGGAACAGATCACGCGGACTGACGCGAATCCCGGCCTGTCGCGCGCGGCTGACCACTTGAATAGAGATGATCGAGTCGCCGCCCAGCTCGAAGAAGTTGTCTTCGAGGCCGACGCGCTCAAGACCGAGCACGTCGGCCCAGATCGCCGCCAGGGCTTTTTGCATCGTGTCCTGCGGCGCAACGAAGGCTTGCTGCGGCGCGGCGTCAGGTTGCGGCAGGGCCTTGCGATCCAGTTTGCCGTTGGCGGTGACCGGCAGTGTGGCCAGGGTCATCAGGTAGGTCGGCACCATGAATTCCGGCAGACTGCCGAGCAGCCAGGCTTTGACGTCCTGCTGCCATTGCTCGTCTGGCTGAGTATTTTCCAGCACCAGATAAGCCACCAGATGCTTGCCGCCCTGCACCAGCACCACGGCCTCACGCACCAACGAGTGCTGCATCAGGCGAGTTTCGATTTCACCGAGTTCAATGCGCAAACCGCGCAGTTTCACCTGATGGTCGAGACGGCCCAGGTACTCGATCACGCCGTCAGTTCGCTGACGCACACGGTCACCGGTACGGTACAGGCGCGCGCCCTCATGGAACGGGCACGGCACAAAACGTTCGGCGGTCAGTGCCGGACGCTGGTGATAACTGCGCGCCAGCCCCGCTCCGCCCAGGTACAGTTCGCCGGCCACGCCAGTTGGCACCGGCAACAGTTCGGCGTCGAGCACATGGGTGCGCAGGTTGGCGATCGGACGACCGATCGGCACGCTGTCGACGCCTTCGTCGACGCAGGTCCAGTGGGTGACGTCGATGGCCGCTTCAGTCGGGCCGTAGAGGTTGTAGAGGCCGGCATTCGGCAGTTTGGCGAAGACTTGCAGTTGCGCATCCAGTGGTAATGCTTCACCGCTGCACACGATGCGTTTGAGGCCGGCGCACGTTTCGACGCCCGGCTCGTGAATAAACGCCTGCAACATCGATGGCACAAAATGCAGCGTAGTAATGCGGTGGCGGTTAATGGTGTCGATCATCTGCCGCGGATCACGGTGCGCCCCAGGCGCAGCGACGACCAGACGCGCACCGCTGAGCAGCGGCCAGAAGAACTCCCAGACCGATACGTCGAAGCTGAAAGGGGTTTTCTGCAGCACCGAATCACTGGCGTCCAGAGCGTAAGCTTCCTGCATCCAGCACAAGCGGTTGACCAGCGCGGCATGACTGTTGCCGGCCCCCTTGGGCTTGCCGGTGGAACCGGAGGTGTAAATCACGTACGCAAGATTCAACGGATCAACGCTGACCTCGGGACGGCTTTCACTGTAGCCGTCGAGCAGGCCCGGCTGATCCAGCGTAATGACTTTGACGCCGTCAGTCGGCAGCGATGTCAGCAGCGCCGCTTGGGTCAACAGCAAGGTGATGCCGCTGTCCTCAATCATGTAGGCCAGACGTTCCTGCGGATACTCCGGGTCCAGCGGCACATAGGCACCACCAGCCTTGAGGATGGCCAGCAGGCCGACGACCATCTCTAGGGAGCGTTGGGCGCAGATGCCGACCAGACTGTCCGCCCGCACGCCCTGCTCACGCAGCAGGTGCGCCAGACGATTGGCCCGGGCATCGAGTTCGGCGTAGCTCAGGGTCTGTTCACCGAACACCAGCGCCGGCGCATGGGGCGTGCGCGCAACCTGTGCTTCGATCAGTTGATGGATAGGCTGCTCGATAGGGTAAGCAACCGAAGTGTCGTTCCAGAGGTGCACCAGCGCGTGCTGTTCATCCGCCTCCAGCAGCGGCAACTCGCCAACCCGCTGCGATGGATCAGCGAGCATCGCTGCCAGCAATCGCAGCCAATGACGCGCCATGCGTTCGATGGTCTTGGCGTCGAACAGGTCGCTGGCGTAGGTCAGCGCGGCGTGCAGCTTGCCACCCTTCTCGTAGGTATCCAGGGTCAGGTCGAACTGCGTGGTACGACTCTGCCAGTCGAGACTGTCCAGCAACAGGCCCGATGCAGTGCTGATGTTGGCGATATCGGCCACTTGCGGCTGGTGGTTGTACATCACCTGGAACAGTGGCGTGTGGCTGAGGCTGCGTTCCAGTTTCAGCGCTTCGACCAGTTGCTCGAACGGCAGATCCTGATGCGCCTGGGCGCCAAGCGCCGTTTCCTTGATCGCGCACAGCAGCTCATCGACTCGAGTTTGCCCATCCACCTGCGTGCGCAATACCTGGGTGTTGACGAAGAAACCGATCAAGCCTTCGACTTCGCCGTGATTACGGTTGGCGATGGGCACACCGACGCGGATATCAGTCTGGCCGGTATACCGGTGCAGCAGCGCGTTAAAGGCGCCGAGCAAAAACATGAACAAGGTGACCTGATGCTGCTGCGCGGTGTTGCGCAGTTGCTCGGCCAACTGAGCGTCGACGGCAAATTCGTAGCGGGTACCGCGATAGCTCGGCACCGCCGGGCGCGAATGATCCAGCGGCAATTCCAGTACCGGATGTTCGTCGCCCAGTTGCGCCTGCCAGTAGTCGAGTTGGCGCGCCTGCTCCCCCGCCTCCAGCCAGCGGCGTTGCCACAGGGCATAGTCGCTGTACTGAATCGGCAGCGGTGCCAGTAGCGGCTTCTGATCGCCATCGAACGCGTCGTAGCAGCGGATGAATTCATCGATCAGCACGTTCATCGACCAGCCATCGGAGACGATGTGGTGCAAGGTCAGCAACAGGACGTGTTCCTGCTCCGCGAGTTTGAGCACATTGACCCGCAGCAGCGGACCGACTGCCAGATCGAACGGCAGCACCGATTGTTGCTCGGCGGTGTAAACCACAGCCTGCTCGCGTTCGGCCTGCGGCAGCGCGCTGAAATCTTCGCGGGCAATCACCAGCGGTGCGCTGGCCGGCACTTGCAGCAGGCGGTCATCGGCCTGGCGCTGGAACACCGTGCGCAGGGTTTCGTGACGCTCGACCAGACTGGCGAACGCTTGCTCCAGCGCCGCCACATTCAGGCGCCCACTCAGACGCACTGCGCCCGGCAAGTTGTAGGCGCCACTCTGCGGATCGAGTTGCCAGAGAAACCACATGCGCCGCTGCGCGTAGGACAACGCCTGACGATCCTCGGCCTCGATGCCGGCGGGGATCGGAAACCGGGCGAAATCCACGCCCTCCTTTTGCAAAGCCGCAAGGAACATCTGGCGTTTTTCCAGCGGCAGCCCGATAAACCGGCGAGCAAGTTTCAAGGAGTCTTCAGCATTCATTTCTCAGCATCCGGATCAGTAGGCAGGCAGCACAAAGGCACGTCGTCCCTATAAAACGAATGCAGACCGGAAAAATTAGCGAATGAGAATAACTGTCAGGCAGACAAAAATTGTGGGAGCGAGCCTGCTCGCGATGGCGACCTGTCAGTCATCGTTGTAGTGACTGATCAATAGCTATCGCGAGCAGGCTCGCTCCCACGGGGTATTGGGTAAGTTACGGGAATCGGGCTACACGACGGCCATCAGGTTGTGCCGGCGGTGATGCACATCGAGTTGATCCTTGATCACCTTGAGCACCTTGGCCTCATGTTCATGAATGAAAAAGTGCCCACCGGCGAGCATGTCCACCGAGAAGCTGCCACGGGTTTCCTTGCTCCAGCCGATCAACTGCTCGGTGGTGGCGCGGTCAGCCTTGCCGCCGAGCACATGCACCGGGCAGTTGAGCAGTGGTCGCCGTAACGGCTCGAATCTGCCGCAGAGCTGGAAGTCCGCGCGCAGGATCGGCAGCGTCAGGCTCATCAACTCCGCGTTGGCCAACACTTCTTCGCTGGTGCCATTGAGCGTGCGCAATTGGTCGATCAGCTCGGCGTCGGTTTTCGGCTCGGCAAACCCGCGATCGTAATCGGCGCGCATCGTCGGCGCCGCCGTGCCCGAGGCGAACAGTGCAACCGGTTCCGGGCAACCGAGGGCACGCAAGGCGTGCGCCAATTCGCAGGCCAGCAACGCACCGAGGCTATGGCCAAACAGCGCGTAAGGCGTCTTGAGTGTCGGGCACAACTCTTTAGCCAGTTGCCTCGCCAATGCACGCATGTCGGTGTGCAATGGCTCACCGAAACGTGCGCCGCGTCCCGGAAGCTCTACCGGTTGCAAGTGCAGCCATTGCGGCATCTTCGGCCGCCAGCGGCTGTAGACCATGGCACTGGCGCCGGAGTACGGCAGGCACAGCAGGATCAGCTTGGTCACCATGCGCTCCTCAAAAAAATTGTCTGTAGTGAGAAACGGATTGCGCCCCGAACAAATTAGTCGCCAGCCAGTAAATCCCGCATACAGGCGCTCGTTAACTGTTCAGGCCAAAACCAATAATGAGGATTCACCGTGGACCTGCAGCGCATTCTGGGCAAGTTGTTCGCCAATGCCGGTGCCGTCGGCATCGAAGGCGTTTTTCAATTCGTGTTCGGCCCGCAGCAGGCCTACTGGTCCGAGGTCAAGGCCAGCAGCCGCACTGTGCCTGGCCGACATGCCAGCCCCGATGTGACCATCGAAGTCGCCGAGCGCGACTTTCTCGGGATCATGGGCGGCATGGCCAACGTCGAAGAACTGTTCGCCAGCGGTCGTCTGAAGATCGGCGGCAACATGGGCCTGGCGACGCTACTGCCGCAGATCATCGAGCATGCGATGCACGGTGGCGCCGTGACGGAGAAGGTCGACATGAACAAGCGCTATCCGACACCGCCACGCTTCAGTGAAAAACTCACCGCCAGCCTGCCGAGACAGATCAGCATCGAACGGCGCGCGCACAACGAGTTGTCGGTCAGCGAATTCAAAAGCAAGTACTTGCCCAACGGTATTCCCGTGGTGATCAGTCACGCGCTGCACGACTGGCCGTTGTTCAAACTCAGCCGCGAAGAATCACTGGTGCATTTCGCCGAACTGCAAGGCATCACCCGCCATGGCGATTACGTGAAGAAAACCTTCTCTACCGAACGTGATTTCCGTTCAACATCGATGGCCGACTTCATCGCCTCGCTGGACACGCCAGCGGCCAAAAGTGCAGACGGTGAACCGCCGGCGTACATGGGCAACAACATTCTGCCGGCGCAATTGATGCAGCAGATCCAGTACCCGTCCTACTTCGATGCCACGCTGTTCATCCCGCCACGAATCTGGATCGGCCCCAAAGGCACGCTGACGCCGTTGCATCGCGACGACACCGACAATCTGTTTGCTCAGGTCTGGGGGCAGAAGACCTTCACCCTCGCCGCGCCTCATCACCGTGAAGCGCTGGGCACCTGGTCGACGGCGCCCAAGGGCGGCCTGGATGGCTGTGATTTCAACCCGGATGCGCCGGACTACGAGCGCTTCCCGGCGGCACGGGATGTGACATTCCTGCGGGTGACGCTGGAGGCCGGGGATCTGCTGTTCTTGCCGGAGGGCTGGTTCCATCAAGTGGCGTCGGTGTCGACGTCGCTGTCGGTGAACTTCTGGGTCAACTCGGGGCGGGGCTGGTAACGGCGCAAACCCTGTGGGAGCGAGCCCGCTCGCGAAAGCACCAGATCAGTCGACGTCAATGTTCAATGGACGACCGCATTCGCGAGCAGGCTCGCTCCCACAGGCGAAACTCATTTCAAATGCCGGAAGCTCTGCACCGCCGAAACCAGCACCACCGCACCGGCCGCAATCGCCAGCCAGAAACCGCTACGCGCGCCAAAGGCATCCACCAGTGCCCCGGACCCGGCGGCACCGACAGCGACGCCGATGCTCAGACCAGTCACCAGCCAGGTCAGCCCTTCGGTGAGTTTGGCCGGCGGCACAATGCGCTCAATCAACGCCATCGCCACGATCAGCGTCGGCGAGAAGAACAACCCGGCGATAAACACCGCCACCGACAGCCCGAAAATATTGTTCGCCAGCAACAGGGGTAAGGTCGTCACCGCCGTCGCGACACCGCCATACAGAAACAATCGCGGCAGCGGCAGTTTCGAGCGCATCGCACCGAACGCGATACCGGCCAGGCACGAGCCGATGGCGTACACCGACAGCACAATGCTCGCAGCGGCAGGCTGGCCTTGTTGCTGGGCGAACGCCACGCTAACCACATCGATCACACCGACGATGATGCCCATGGCGATCATCAACAGCAGCAACCATTGAACGTCCGTCGAGCGAATGATCGAGCTTTGGTGATGGGATGCGTGGGGATGCACCGCAGGCTCGGTGCTGCGCTGGGCCACGAACGCCGTTACGCCGATCGCCAACATCAACAACGCCGCCAGCGGCCCGGCTTCGGGAAACACCGCCACGCACAACCCCACCGACAGCGGCGGGCCGACGATAAAGCAGACTTCATCAAGCACGGACTCCAGCGCATACGCGGTCTGCAGTTGTGGCTGGCCGCGATAGATTTCCGTCCAGCGCGCCCGCACCATTGCCGACATGCTGGGCATGCAACCGGCTAACGCGGCGAAGATGAAGAGCGTCCAGGTCGGCGCCTGCAACCGCGTACACAGCAACAACATCAACAACGCCCCGCCACCGATCAATGCCGACAGTGGCAAAACGCGCCCCTGACCAAACCGATCGACCAGCCGCGACACCTGCGGCGCACAAAACGCGGTGGCCAAGGCAAACGTCGCCGCCACCGCACCCGCCAGCGCATACCCGCCCTTCAACTGCGACAGCATGGTGATCACGCCGATGCCCGTCATCGAAATCGGCATACGCGCAATCATCCCAGCCAGCACAAAATTCCGGGTGCCGGGGGCGTTGAACAATTCGCGGTAAGGGTTTGCCATCGGTTGCTGCCTCATCAAGGGCGGCCAAGTTGCCATAAAGGCTGATGTGCGTGGAAGCGGGGAATTGTTGGTGGAGTGTGAAGGCCTTCCTATCGTTTATTTCATGTTCGTCGATGAACTCTGGCCGCCGGCCATCAGTCAGCTAAATAAGCCCTCAATCCAGGCGCGACTTCGCATGCAGATTTCCCTCGCCCATCAAGTGGCACTCATCACCGGCGCCAGTTCCGGCATCGGTCATGCGGCTGCCAAAGCCCTCGCCGCTGCCGGCGCGGCGGTCGTCATCAACTACAATCGCCATGCCGAACCCGCCCAAGCGCTGGTCCGGCAGATCATCGCCGACGGTGGTCAAGCCCTCGCCATTGGCGCCGATGTGTCGAAAGAGGATGAGGTCGAACGGATGTTCACCGAAACCCTGAAAGCCTTTGGCTCACTGGATATTCTGGTGGCCAATTCCGGCCTGCAAAAAGACGCCGCCGCCGTGGATATGTCGCTGGACGACTGGAACACGGTCATCGGCGTCAACCTCACTGGCCAGTTTCTCTGCGCCCGCGCCGCGCTGCGGATTTTCCAGCACCAAGGGATTCGCGAAGGTGTGTCCCGGGCCGCTGGCAAGATCATTCACATGAGTTCTGTGCACCAGCGCATCCCATGGGCCGGGCACGTCAACTACGCGGCCTCCAAGGGAGGCGTCGATCAGTTGATGCAGACCCTCGCTCAGGAAGTCAGCCATCAGCGCATTCGCATCAACGGCATTGCGCCGGGAGCGATTCGCACGGCGATCAATACAGCGGCCACTGAAGGAGATGCCGGCGAAAAACTGCTTGAGCTGATTCCCTACGGACGTATCGGCGAAGCTGAAGACGTCGCCAACGCCCTGGTCTTCCTCGCCTCTGACGCGTCCGACTACATCGTCGGTACGACCCTGTTCATCGACGGCGGCATGAGCCTCTATCCGGAGTTTCGCGGCAATGGCTGAACATCATCAAGAACGACAAAGCCCGATCGATGCCCACGGCATCATCGGCGACATGCGCAGTGCGGCACTGGTCAACGACAAGGGCAGCGTGGATTTTTTCTGCTGGCCGGAGTTCGACAGCCCGTCGATTTTCTGTTCGCTGCTGGATACCCCTGAAGCAGGGATTTTTCAACTGGCACCGGACTTGCCCGATGCACGGCGCGAACAGATTTACCTGCCGGGCACCAACGTCTTGCAGACCCGTTGGCTCAGTGAGCACGCGGTGGTCGAAGTGACTGACCTGCTCCCCATCGGCGACAACGAAGATGACATGCCGGTGCTCATGCGGCGGGTTCGGGTGGCCAGCGGTCAGGCGACTTTTCATATGCGCTGCGCCGTCAAGCATGACTACGCCCGCGCCGAAACGAGCGCCCGGATGGACAAGCAAGACGTGTTATTCAGCGCCGGTGGTTTTCCAACCCTGCGACTGGCAGCGGACCAGGACCTGCACATTGACGCAGGTGCAGCTGTCGCAACATTCACCCTGCGGCAGGATCAGCAAGCCTCGTTCATGCTCGGTGAAAGCCAAGACCCTCGCTTTGCCGAAGGGGCCGGCAACCTGTGCATGGCGCGCACCCTGAAGTACTGGCGCGACTGGATCGGCCAGTCCAGCTATCGCGGACGCTGGCGCGAGATGGTCAACCGCTCGGCGCTGGCACTCAAGCTGCTGACCTCACGCAGACACGGCGCCATCCTCGCCGCCGCCACGTTCGGCCTGCCGGAAACGCCGGGGGGCTCGCGCAATTGGGACTATCGCTACACCTGGATCCGCGACGCCTCATTCACGGTATATGCGTTCATGCGTCTTGGCTTTGTCGGGGAAGCCAACGACTACATGCGCTGGCTGCGTGGCCGGGTCAGCGATGGCCACGGCAAATCGATGAAACTGAATATTCTGTACGGTATCGACGGGCGACAGCAGTTGCCGGAAACCGAGCTGACTCACCTGTCAGGCCACGGCGGCGCCCAGCCCGTGCGGATCGGCAACGAAGCCTACGACCAAATCCAGCTCGACATTTTTGGCGAGTTGATGGACGCGGTGTACTTGGTCAACAAGTACGGCGATGCGATTTCTCACGAAGGCTGGAACCATGTCAGGCAAATAGTCGACCGCGTCTGTGAGACTTGGCAGAACAAAGATGTAGGAATTTGGGAGATGCGCGGTGAGCAGCATCATTTTCTGCATTCGCGGCTGATGTGCTGGGTAGCGCTGGATCGCGCGATTCGCCTGGCTTACAAACGCTCGCTGCCCGCGCCATTTGCGCGATGGGATCAAACCCGACAGGCCATTTATAGCGACATTTGGGAAAACTTCTGGAACGAAGAACATGGGCATTTTGTTCAGTACCAGGGCGGTACCGCGCTTGACGGCTCGATGCTGTTGATGCCGTTGATGCGCTTCGTCAGCGCCAAGGACCCGCGCTGGCTGGCAACGCTGCACGCCATCGAGAAAAGCCTGGTGCGCGAAGGCATGGTCTATCGCTATCGCAACGACGACAACGGCATCGATGGCCTGCCCGGCACCGAAGGCGCGTTCGCCGCCTGTTCATTCTGGTACGTCGAATGCCTGGCGCGCGCCGGGCAGGTGGAAAAAGCCCATCTGCAATTTGAACAACTGCTGCGCTACGCCAACCCGCTGGGGCTGTACGCCGAAGAATTCGACACCCATGGACGCCACTTGGGCAACACGCCACAGGCGCTGACACACCTGGCGTTGATCAGCGCGGCAAGTTTTCTGGATCGCCGTTTGAGTGGAGAAAAGAATGCTTGGCAGCCGTAATGTCGTCAGAGGCTGTCGGAAATTTCACTCAAAAAACCCTCGCTGTAGGACTAAAACCCGCGACTGATGCAGGAAAGTCCTGTCCCTGCGGCGAGGGACTACAAATACTCAACAGAACTTGATCCATCCTCCCCCTGCAACTTGCACTTACACCACGAAATACCTTGTTGCCAGCTGTTTAATCCGCCCCTACCATCCACCGCAACGGGCACAGCGGAGCTGTCCAACAAAACCCGATTCAAGGAACCAGAATGACCCACCACATCCAGCGCACCATCGACTCGCCCCTGCGCACCGGCCTGACCCGCACTCAACTGTGGGAGGCCGACGACAAAGGCCTGATCAAATGCTGGGAAATCGGCCGCCAGCGCGCCATCCGTTTCCCCGAACTCGCTCAACAATGCCTCGCCGACGAACTGCCGGTACTCGGCTGGAAAGGCGGCGTGAGTCGCAGCCTGAAGAAAAACGAGAAGTACGGCTCGCTGAAATACCTCGCCCAGTGGCAGGGGTTGCGCGGGGAACACCTGGATATCGACTTGAGTGAAGAACGCACGCTGACCTGTTCGCGGACGAAGATGCGAGTGACGTTTACCCCGGATCGGACCAAGTATTTCAATCAGGTGGCGGAAGCTGAGGCCTGACCGGGCAAACCCTCAAGGCAGTGCTGGATCTTTGGTAGCACTGACCGAAAACCGCTCCCGATAAGCCTGCGGCGTCACGCCAATCGCGCGCAGGAAACTACGGCGCAGCGTTTCTTCACTGCCAAACCCGCAATTGGTCGCAATCCGTTTGATGGGCAGCCCGGTATCACTGAGCAACCGCCGCGCCGTCTCGACCCGGATCAACTCGATAGCCCGCGCCGGGGTCTGGCCGGTGTCGGCGCGGTAATGGCGCACGAAGCTGCGTTCGCTCATTCCGGCCTGCTCGGCCAGGGTCGGCACGCCTAGATCGCAGGTCAGGTTCTCGGCGATCCAGGCATGCAAGTCATCAAACCGATTACCCTGATTTTGCAAAGACAAGGTCACGCTGAACTGCGACTGCCCGCCCGGGCGTTTGAGGAACACCACCAGATGCCGGGCGACGTCCAGCGCAATCTCGCGACCGAGGTCTTGCTCGACCATCGCCAGTGCCAGATCGATGCCGGCGGTGACGCCCGCCGAGGTCCAGACCGGGCCGTCGTTGATAAAAATCGGATTGGCTTCGACCTGCAGTTTCGGATGCTGCTGCGCCAGTTGTTCGCAACGGGTCCAGTGAGTGACAACGCGACGGCCATCGAGCCAGCCGCTGGCTGCGAGCAAGAAAGCCCCGGTGCACACCGAAGCCACGCGCCGACATTTCGCCGCGTGTTCCCGCACCCAATCCACCAGCGGCACATCTTCAGCCGCCGGATAAATACCCCAGCCGCCCGCAATGATCAGCGTGTCGCTGGGTGCTTGCGGTAGCGGTTCGGCCAATACCGCCAAGCCGGCCGACGACATCACCGCCCCGCCCTCGCTGGCGATCACCGATGGCGCGTAGGGAATGGGCAAGCGGCGCTGACGGGCAAGATCGTTGGCCGAGGCGAACACCTGCAAAGGCCCTGTGACGTCGAGGATCTGCATGTTGGCAAACGCGAGTACGTGAATGGCTTTGGGCATTTGGCGTAATTCGTGGGGTTATTGGCGTATACGCCAGAACCTACGCGCCTACAGTGAAGCCGTCCACCCCTTCAATGGAGAAAAACACCATGACGTTGCAGATCGGTTTTCTGTTATTCCCGCAGGTTCAGCAACTCGACCTGACGGGCCCGTATGACGTGCTCGCTTCGCTGCCGGATGTGCAGGTGCACCTGATCTGGAAGGATCTGATGCCGGTCACCGCCAGCACAGGGCTGCTGCTCAAACCGACCACGACGTTCGAAGATTGCCCGGATCTGGATGTGATCTGTGTGCCGGGCGGTGGCGGCGTCGGGCCATTGATGGAAGACGAGCAGACCCTCGCGTTCATTAAACGCCAGGCCGCCCACGCGCGTTACGTGACCTCGGTGTGCACCGGCTCGCTGGTACTCGGCGCCGCCGGTCTGCTGCAAGGCAAACGCGCAACCACGCACTGGGCGTACCACGAGTTGCTGCCAATCTTGGGCGCGATTGCGGTGAAGGATCGGGTGGTGCGTGACGGCAATCTGTTCACCGGGGGCGGAATTACGGCCGGGATCGACTTTGCGCTGGTGCTGGCGGCAGAACTGGTCGATGCCGAAACAGCACAACGCGTGCAACTGCAACTCGAATATGCGCCCGCACCGCCGTTCAACTCGGGCTCTCCTGAAAACGCATCGAGCACAATCGTCGACCAGGCCCGCCTGCTCGCCGCGCCATCGTTGAAGCTGCGCACGGAAATTACCGCACGCGCAGCTGCAAAGCTCAACCTGCGCTGATCCCTCTGCCCCCCGGTGGAATACAAATCCCCGGTGGGAGCGGGCTTGCTCGCGAAAATGGTGTATCAGTCGACACATTCATTGCCTGACCCACCGCCTTCGCGAGCAAGCCCCCACACATTGGGATTTGTGTTTGGCCAATGGCTTTGGTGCTGTCCCGGTTTCTCACCTCACCTTCACTTGTCCCCCGCCGCCCGTCCGTGTAGAAAGCCCTTCCACAAAATCTGCACAAGGACCCTCCATGAAGTCTCTGCCATGGTTCTTTCTGGCACTGCTCGGCCTCGGCTACGGATTGGCGCTGAGCCTCGGCCAACTTGGCTGGCTGGCATTGATCTCGATCGCGCTTCTGTTATTCGCCGGGTTCGCCGTACGCCAGCAAAAGGTGCCGGTTGGACGTTTTCTGGGCCATGGTCTGTTCATTGTTTTGGCCGTCGCGCTGGCCCTGCACTGGCTGCCGGGCTTCTATAACGGCCGGGGCATCGCCCCGCAACGCTTCACCGACAACGCCGTGCCGTTTTCGATGTACCTCAATCTCGACAAACCGCTGATCGGTTTCTGGTTGTTGCTGGTGTGCCCGTGGATTGTCGCGCGACGGTCGTTGCGACTGACGGTCTACGCCACTGTTTTGGCCCTGACCTTGAGCGTCATTCTGGCTTTGGGTGGCGCGATGTTGCTCGGCATGATTGCCTGGGCGCCGAAGTGGCCGGATCCAGCGTGGCTGTGGGTACTGAACAATCTGCTATTGGTGACACTGGTCGAGGAGGCATTGTTTCGCGGCTATATACAGGGCGGTCTGAGCCGGCACTTCAAACACCTGCCTTACGGCGAAAACCTCGCCCTGCTGCTGGCTTCATCGTTGTTCGCCCTGGCACATATCGGCGCAGGCTGGACATGGGTGTTGCTGGCGGGGTTGGCAGGTGTCGGCTATGGTCTGGCCTACCGATTCGGCGGGCTCGGTGCCGCGATCGCCACACACTTTGGGCTGAACCTGCTGCATTTCGGCTTGTTCACTTATCCGATGCTCGCTGGCTGAAGCAAGAGCCGTTTTGCGACGCCGTACTTAAAACTGAAAAAAAACTTCAATAAAAAGCTGACAGCGCCGACAACCTTTCAAAGCCTTGCGGATTGAAAAACATGCGTAATAACCAGCCCATTACACAACGCGAACGGACTTTCCCGGCTCAGCAGCGGTTGATTTCCACAACCGACGCCAAAGGCGTGATCACCTACTGCAACGACGCTTTCGTCGAGATCAGCGGGTTTTCGCGTGAGGAACTGATCCGTGCGCCGCACAACCTGGTCCGTCACCCCGACGTCCCGGCGGCGGTGTTTTCGCACATGTGGGGCACACTGAAACAAGGCTTGCCATGGATGGGCATTGTCAAGAATCGCTGCAAGACCGGTGATCACTACTGGGTTAACGCCTACGTGACGCCGGTGTTTGAAGGCAGTCAGGTGGTCGGTTACGAGTCGGTGCGGATCAAACCCACCGCCGAACAGATCCGCCGTGCCGAAGCGCTCTACCAACGCATCAACCAAGGCAAGTCGGCGATCCCTTCCAGCGATAAATGGCTACCCGTGCTACAAGACTGGCTGCCGTTCATTCTGGTCAGCCAACTGAGCTTCGTGATCGGCGCGACCCTGAACTCGCACTGGGGCTTCGCCCTCGCGGCCGGTCTGTCGGTGCCGCTGGGCTTGATGGGCCTGCAATGGCAGCAACGCGGGCTCAAACGCCTGCTGCGTCTGGCCGAGCAGACCACGTCCGACCCGCTGATCGCGCAGATGTACACCGACAGCCGTGGCGCCCAAGCGCGTCTGGAAATGTCGATCCTCAGCCAGGAAGCGCGCCTGAAAACCTGCCTGACTCGTCTGCAAGACACCGCCGAACACCTGACCGATCAGGCCAAGCAGTCCGACCGACTGGCACACAGCAGCTCGACCGGTCTGGAACGCCAGCGCGTGGAAACCGAACAGGTCGCCACCGCCGTCAACCAGATGGCCGCCACCACACAAGAAGTGGCCAGCCACGTACAGCGCACCGCTGACGCTACCCAGGAAGCCAATCGCCTGACCGGTCGCGGTCGTGACATCGCCGGTGAAACCCGCGAAGCCATTCAGCGCCTGTCCGTTGTCGTAGGGGAAACCGGCCTGACCGTGACCCAACTGGCCAAGGACAGCGACGAAATCGGCGGCGTGGTCGACGTGATCAAAGGCATCGCCGACCAGACCAACCTGCTGGCGCTCAACGCCGCCATCGAAGCGGCCCGTGCCGGCGAAATGGGTCGTGGTTTTGCCGTAGTGGCTGACGAAGTGCGCCAACTGGCGCAACGCACCAGCGAATCCACCGGACAGATCCACACCCTGATCGCCAAGTTGCAACAGACTGCTTCGAGTGCGGTACAAACCATGGAAGCCGGGCATCGCCAGGCTGAAGAAGGCGTGGCACGGGTGCTGGAAGCGGATCAGGCACTGGTCGGCATCAGCGAAGCGGTGGCTAACATCACCGACATGACCACCCAGATCGCCGCCGCGACCGAAGAGCAAAGTGCAGTGGCTGAAGAGATCAGCCGCAACATCAGCAATATTTCGGAACTGGCGGATCAGACTTCCGAGCAGGCGCATAACTCGGCATTGCTGAGTGAAGAGCTGACGAAGACTGCGAATACGCAATACTCGTTGGTGGAGCGGTTTAACCGCTAAAAGCAAAAGATCGCAGCCTTCGGCAGCTCCTACAGGAACATGCATTCCAATGTAGGAGCTGCCGCAGGCTGCGATCTTTTGATCTTCAAAGCCCGGACGGCGAAAGCTTCCGGGTTTTTTGTTGCTTGTCTGAAAGTGATGGTGCTTGGCAGACCGCTTTCGCGAGCAGGCTCGCTCCCACTTTGGAACGTAGTGGCATCACAGATTTGTTTCTGACGACAATCCCTTGTGGGAGTGAGCCTGCTCGCGATGAGGCAATAACAGCCGGCGAAATTACTGAGGCAACTTCAGCTTATCCAGCAGTCGATTGACCAACAGCTCGTTAAGCATGATCACCTGTTGCAGCGCCAGCAGCGGTTTGCGCTCCGGGCCGCCGATTGAGTTGGCGATGTTACCGGCCATGGCATGGGCGTATGAAAGCGACTCGCAGGCTTCGACGAGCAGGGTTTCTTCATCCACCATGGGATCGACAAGATAGACAGGGCGAAACTTGGGCGATTTTGGCGGAGCCGCCAGGTCTTCGGGTTTGAGGTAATAGTCGAGGGCGCGGTCGGTTGCTTCTTTGACCTTTTGCAGGCTGAGCGCTGGGTCGTGGGGGATTGGATCGGTGTGCGGTGGGTTTGGCGTGATTTTGAACATAGATGAAGCTCCATACCGAAGAAATAGGAGCCAACACCCTCGCTACCAAACGATGGGTGGCGGCCATGCGCGGGTTGGTAGACCGGTCGGTACGGAACCCGGCGCTCACGAATGAGCCCCACGCATGTCCACCATATAAAACGCAGCCGCAAAAAGAGACTGAATAAGGTGGCGCCATACGGCGGTACCGAAGCGGGCTACCAAACCCGATCACTGTTTTCCAGTGACAGGGAAACGATACAACCCACCTCATAGCCGCGTAAGTCGGCGGATTCTGGCGTACGCGTAGGCAACGACGCAAGGTGTTGTAGGCCCGGTGGCGTAACGGGTTGTGTAGTTTAAACGTGCTCGCAGGATTGCGTTTATGGGCAGAAAAAGCGGGAAGTTAGCCTGTTGTTTTGATGTTGTTTGTCAGACCGCTTTCGCGAGCAGGCTCGCTCCCACATTTGGATCGGGTGCATCAGTAAGAGATTGGTCGGCTGTCAGGCCGCCATCGCGAGCAGGCTCACTCCTACAGTTGGGCCGGGTGCATCAGCAAGAGATTGGTCGGCTGGCAGGCCGCCATCGCTGGCAAGCCAGCTCCCACAGGAACTGCATGCGGTCTGTAGAAATGGGTCCACTGTCAGGCCGTCTTCGCGAGCAAGCTAGCTCCCACAGAAAAGCAAAAGCAGGAGCAGCGCCCAACGCGCACCGCTTCTGCTCTTCACCACTCAACAGGATGAGCGCAAGCTCGGCTGCCGCTTTTGATCTTGATCCACGGGCGACGTCGGAAGGCTGAGCGGAGGGATTGATCCGGGGGTGGGAGCGCAGCGACCGTTTGGCGAAGCCAAACACATCGAGAGGAGGTGCAGCGAAGCAAACCGGAGGCGATGCGCCCGGATCAATCCCGGAGCGAAGGAACCCCGAGCCCCAGCGAGCGGGCCGAACGCAGGAGCAAGCCTTTTTGGTTACTTTTTCGGCGTCTGGAAAAAGTGACCCGCCGTAAGGGCGGAACCCTAATCAGCCATCACCGCAGCAACGGATATTCACCCAATCCCAATCCCAATCCCAAACCTCAACGAAGAAACCAAGCCACCTTCTGCGCGGCGCTGGCCAAATGCTGCTCATGTGTAAACCCGGAAACCTTGAGCGGCTTCAAATCATGATCCCCAGACGCCAGCCAAAACACCTCAATAATCGGCGATAAGTCGTAAGCCTCGACAGCGTCCCGATTCCCCAACGCATCCCGCTCGCCTTGCACAATCAACGTCCGCGTCTGCAAAGAAGCCAAATGCTCAACCCGAGGCTTCTCCGGTTTCCCCACCGCATAAAACGGATAACCCAGGCAAACCAAGGCATCAGCCCCCAATTCGTCAGCCAAGAGACTGGCCATCCGCCCCCCCATGGACTTTCCGCCAATCGCCAAAGTCCCAGCGACATGAAGTCGCACCAAGCCATACACCTCACGCCAACATTCCAGCAGTTTCGGCGCAGGATTCGGCGGCCGTTTAACCCCATCCACCCGCCGCTGCGCCATATAAGGAAACTCAAACCGCAACACATTCACCCCAAGTCCAGCAAGGCGCCCAGCCATATCCGTCATCCAGTCACTGTCCATCGGCGCCCCCGCCCCATGCGCCAGGATCAACGTCGCCGAAGCCTCACCACTGGCGGCATCCCACAGCCATCCATGATCGAGCACACACTGCGCCCATTGATCCCCGTCAATACTGGCCTTGTGCTGTTTGTCCATGCTTGCCTCGCTTTTAGTCTGCCTATAACTCCAGACGAAGGATTCGCGGCGTTTATTGCTCGCACTCACTTCGGCTGAACCGTGGATGGGGAACCATGAACACTTCTATCAGTACCGCCTACAACTACAAGGTGGTCCGCCAATTCGCCATTATGACGGTGGTGTGGGGCATCGTCGGCATGGGCCTCGGGGTTTTTCTCGCCGCCCAATTGGTCTGGCCTGAACTCAACTTCAATTTGCCCTGGACCAGTTTCGGCCGTCTGCGCCCGCTGCACACCAACGCGGTGATCTTCGCCTTCGGTGGCTGCGCGCTGTTCGCCAGTTCGTTCTACTCGGTGCAACGCACCTGCCAGACTCAGCTGTTTGCGCCGAAAATCGCCGCGTTCTGCTTCTGGGGCTGGCAACTGGTGATCCTGCTGGCAGCGATCAGCCTGCCGCTGGGTTACACCAGTTCCAAGGAATACGCCGAGCTGGAATGGCCGATCGACATCCTGATCACCATCGTCTGGGTCGCCTACGCCATCGTGTTTTTCGGCACGATCATGCAGCGCAAGACCAAGCACATTTATGT
>NZ_JBIUWM010000052.1:0-41795 GCF_044743445.1 Pseudomonas sp. NPDC087615
GAGCTATATCCAAGATAGTGTCCACTAAAAAATGGTGTCCACTATCTTGTCTAATTTGGAGAACGGTCAGGAGTGGGTGCTGACCGGACGGTTACCCAACTTGCGAGTTGCGGACCGTATGTTGCGTCGCGACTTCGAGCTTTCGAGCAGGCGCTGGTGGAGCTCGGCAAGGCCAAAACCGCTCAAAAGCGTGCTGAGACGGAAGATGGCGTCCGGCGCGCCGGCAGTGATCTGGCGCATGCGGTCCAGCAGATGAAGCACCGGCTGGAAACGGAAGAGAAGGAAGGGCAGCTCTTCTACGTCGATGACCAGATCATGCAGCCCTATAGTTTCAGTGAACGACTGACTGTACGAGTGAGCTATCGCTGGCGTCGAGTTAATGAGGATGACTGGGTTGCGGGCAATATAACCTTCTTCCACGAAGTCGACTCGCGGCCCGACTACACCTTGCCAACCACCAAACGGAAACCTAGCGCCGCCAAACTAGAGCAAGATCGACAGGACAAACTGTCTCGCGCATGGACGCACCTGATGGGGCTGGCGCTCCATTCGGTCAAAGAATATTTCAGGGCAGGAGGTGACGGGAACACAATTCCGCTAACGTTCCAGGCGACAACCGATCCCTATAGTCGAGGACTCAACAACTACAGCGCTCAGTTCTGGCGTGAACAGTCTTGAGCACCTGCGCAAATACCTACTCCACGAACACCGTAAACAGTCACCGAAGACCAGTGACCACTTGATCACTTGATCACTGACAACTCTTCCTGTGGTATCCGAAATGGAGTTACGACCTCCACCTCATTGAGCTCTGATCCGAGAGCCTCTTGATCCACCGCTCGGTGAGTGCACCTTTTTGCGAGGTATGCCGCTCCTGGTGTTGCTCCGTTTACGACGCGTTGGCCGTCTTTTTCGAACAACGCGTGATAGGGATGGCATAGCTGGGGATTTGTAAGCCGTTTATCCATATGGGTGTAAGCTGCACTCAGCTCTAGATCTGGAATCTGTCGGCGCAAAGACTCATAGATACGCATACCCTCCCGATCCAGATCACCCCAAAAAAAAGCGGGCTGCTGGCTGATTACGTCATACAGATTGACGGTGTCGCCGTAGGCACAACACGCAACTATTTGACCCGCTGCAAGGCGATTACCGAAATTTTCCATCGTCAATCCATAGCCAAATGCCGCAACTCCGACGGAATGTTTAGCGTGTCGTGATCGCGCGAAAGCCGTGAAGCTCCTGATGTTCTCTATCAGGACAACAGCATTCGGTCGCGCCGGGCCAGCAGTAAGTACATATAGCTCGCCGTACGCGTCACTGGGCCATTCCAAGCCGATGTTTCGCGCAGCACCCCGCAGATTGTTTAGCGCTTTTGCAGAACCCAGGATATTGGCCGCCGAGGCGAAAATCGGATCACAGTTGATCGAGCCTTTCCTGCACTGCAGCATCCCTTGGATGACGTAGTTGATGTCGTCCGCCGAAAGTCCTGAGAAGAGCTCGGCAATTTTAAGTAGGGGCTGAAGGGTCGTTTTAGACGACTCATCACTAAAATTTTCGATCACCTCACTTAGCAACATCTCGGTTTGACTGAGCGGCAGTGCAGCGCCCGTCCAACCGACCAGCGTCAAAGGTTGACCTGACTTGGAAACTCCGCTGAGGCTACCCGCTCGTGCCAACTCCTCCAGAGCTAGTTGAACGTCCAATTGGGGAATTGCCGTAAGTTTCGAAAGCCTTCGAATGAGGCCTCGTGGACGAAGTTTCTTTCCTCCTGCTGTCAGCCGCCGAAGGACGGTTTCCACCTGCTCGGACATGTCCATCGGTTATTCTCGCAATTGATCCACATGAAGCTCGATCGACTTGATCTCACCCTCATGGAACATCTCTTCCTGGGAAGCGGAATCATCCACGAGCACAAACCCTCGCTCCCCTCCAACCCGGCGCAGGGCGCAATATGAGGGGAATAGATTCGGATCATTTTCGTATAGCTCGTTATGTATCCAACCGATCAGTTGGAACGAGCCCTTGAGTGTTCGAATGACAGACAGCGAATGCCTGATCATCTTCTTGTCGCTTAAGTTGGAAAACAGACCATCGATCATCACGACACGAGTGGCAGACGGTTTGATTCGACGACGAGTGTCTATGCTGCCGGCGTCCGCCAATGCATCCCGATGCAGGGTGAAATCGGCTAGCTTGGTTAGGATCAGCAGAGCTAAGGCATTGCCTTGGCCTGTAGAAAGTTTCGGCGTTAAGCGTACTGGCCGTCCGCTTGCGATTTCAGGATGCTGGAACGTAACTGTCGGTCCCGTAGCATCGCTGTCTTTAGGTGCGCGAAACACAGTACGGTAGAATGTCGCCCGAATATCTTGCTTCAGGGTTTCCTCAAACTCGGCGTCGCTGCCCATTGTTTTCCCGGCGGCTTTGTCCTCGTCTCGTCGGCGCTGCTGACGATCAAGCTCCCGAACAACCGCATCAATTTCCTCACTCACTGCGTTTCGATCAATCAATTCGCCGGCGATGTGCAGACCAGCGATCCCGCCGGTATCGCGCCGATCCAGAACCGTCTTCAACAGCTTGAAATTCTCGCCCAGACTATCGGTAAATCCAGAGATCGAAGCAACCAAACGCTCACGCGCTTCCTGTAGATCCACTTCGCTTTGTCCGTGCAGCCGTTCCATATTCAGCAGATAATTTTCGAAGTGGCGATAGAGTTGGTTGGCGTCCTTGAGCACAGCTTGCGGGGTACGATCAGAAGCCAACGCTTCCTGCTCAGTGACTGACAATTGGTTTTCATGGTTTTTTCTGACTCGATCAAGTTCACGCGTTAGCTCGCTGAATTGTCGGTTCAGTTGCTGGCGCAAATTAGCGAGTTTTGTGCGATGTTCGTTCAGAGGGAAGTTGGATATATCGCTGGCCAAGCTATCGAACAGCTCTGCCTGCGCATCCAGATCTCCAATGTCGACTTGCTCAACAAGATCGAGGTGTAGTGCTTTTGCGCTTTGCAAATAGATGCTTTCAACCTCTGCCCCTGATACTTGGTCAGAAGAAATGACGTCTAGAAGATCCCGTACCATCCTCCATTGCCTGAGGATGCCAATCACAGCCTGATCGATTTTTACCGCAGAATTTTGCAGCGCTTGCAGCCGCGCCATTTGGTTCTCATGGCGCTCTTGCGCATCCGAAATATCTTGCTCAAGAGATGTGAGCTCTCGTAGAAGGTAGTCGCGTCGCTCGATTAACTGAGTGCGGCCATTGGGTACGCGAGCATCATTGACCGCCTGCTGGGCATGCTTGAAGTCAAATCGGGTGCGCTGGATGGAGTTGTCTACTTCGATCTGAAGGATTTGACCTTTTTGCTTATAGGTTGCATCGAACGCAGGTCCATCCTGATTGATGTATTCCTGAGCTTTAATAAGGGGATTTTCCCACTTCACCAAATGCGACGATGCTGATGACGCGTTTTGTTGCAGCAGCGCGACACGAGTATTCAGCTCGCTGCAGATTGATTTGATTTTTTCCAGCAGTGTCTCGCATTCGTCACAAGCGTCCTTAGCATGCTCCACCTCTTTTGCTATGGAGGTCGCCCACTCCCAACCACCTAATGTTAAAAACTCCTCTGCGGCCTCGATAATTGGCAGTTGCGAAACGCGCTGGTGAAGGATCGGTAATTGTTTAGCTATATCGCTCAACTCGGTCTCGTGTTGCGCTTTACGATCGCGGATCCATGCAAGTCTTGTCGCACCGCCTTTATCCAGAAAACGACAGGTGGCATCGATCCATCTAGAGCTCTCTGCAGATGCACGCAGTTCGAGCGTCGGTAGCTGTTCCCTTAACCACTTAAGTCCCAGCGAGAGGGCGGCCAAACTCTCTTCAGTTGTAATCAGCGTTTTTTCACCACCATCACAGAG
Source organism: Pseudomonas sp. NPDC087615 (assembly GCF_044743445.1). Taxonomy (NCBI): domain Bacteria; kingdom Pseudomonadati; phylum Pseudomonadota; class Gammaproteobacteria; order Pseudomonadales; family Pseudomonadaceae; genus Pseudomonas; species Pseudomonas sp. NPDC087615. Next base: position 3,912 of record NZ_JBIUWM010000052.1, read on the forward strand.
AAATTCAGTCGCGCTGCGAATTAGGAGAATGGCCTTTTCGCTACGTTGCTCCTCCAGTTCTCTGAGTCGGATTTCCACGGTTCTTAAACTTTCTCGAGCCGAGAACAGAGCAACAGGGGCTTGTCGCTCATACGCGGTACAGGCGAGCCGGATGAGATGGCTGGTTTCAGACTCTGGAGAAAGATCGGCGTATTCGCTTTCCAGCGCTTCCACCTGGGGAGCCATGACGGCAATCTGTCTGTCCAGGCTAGCTTTGACGTTTTCAATCTCGGTTGGGTTGATTAGGGCCCTGACTTGTAGGGTCGGTGCTCCAATCATAAAAGAGTAGGTCAAGCCATGTTTTTCGGTGAGATCACCCTGATGACAGAATCGAATCAATTCCGATTCGAAAAATATGGGTGCCTCCAATCCCGCAGCATCAAGCGCTTTCAAGGCCGCATGCGCAGCTTCAGTGTCGCTGACGACTGGAGCGTGCAAGACTTGAGAAAAATGTACGAGGACCTGCGCACGTCGCTTTGGAGAAATCTCCAGGTCCTCAATAATCTGATGCACGCGAGGCAGGGTCTCACCGACGCAGCTCAAGACTTCTTGGGCAATGCTGCCAGCTGCTGCCCGGGCCTTCTCAAGCTCGGCGCGTTGTCGTTGAAGATCTTCCAACTTCGCCGTCTTATGGTCACGCATGCGGCCGCACAGAGGCAGGCGCTTTGCCCGTGATGCCGCAGTAGAACTTGCATTCTCCAGTTTGCCGAAACGCGATTCAAAAGCATCTGCGGCTTGAACGAGCGGATCTAAGGCCTCAATGTCGGCAGAGAGCGCGTTCTTTTCTCCGGTTCGCTGAGCGAACTCATCAGCAAGCGTACGTTCCAGATCTGGGACTTCCGAATTGACTCCAAAGCGACGGTGTACGGTGTTAAGTGCCTGGAAACCGTCTTTCAGCTTAACCAGCTTGATCTGCGTCTCTTCCTGACGTCTAACGGCATCTTTTTCCGATGCGTAGCCCGCCTCAAGATCGCGTCCAACGTTGTTTGCAACTGTGCGTGGATCCTCATCGTTGAAGCGCGAGTGATAGTGCTCGACATCCCCAAGTAGGTCTGCAAGTGCCTGGTTTTCGAGTTCGAGCTGTTCAATCGTTGTCTTTAACGCTTCATGCCGGCGTTCGGCGGAGGAAAGCTGTTCTTGGACGAATGCCTGGAGCCCAGCAGCGGATTCGCCCGGGAAGGCAGCTTCAAAGAGCTTAACTTTTGGGAGCAGGGTGGTGACTATGGTGTGTTTCGACTTCGCAATCGAGAGCGTTAGCTGGGCGGCCTCGTTCGAGGTTTGCGCCTCCGCATACTCCCAGGTCGATGTAGCATGATCATCCGTCGCGCGCTTGAGCGCTGAAGAAGCTTGGTCATTCAGTAGAATCAGTTCGTTGCGGACATCGTCCGGCATGCGATTTGGAAATTCCTGACCGATGTCACGATGGGCATCGCGATATTCTTTCAGTTGAGCGTGGTGTAGTTTATGAGCTTCTCGCGCGTTTATTGCATCGTCTTGTTGTGCAAATACTTTCGATTGAGTCGCTAGTGGTTCCGCCAGCTCATCCGCGGAAAAAAGGCTGCTTTGACGCATCGTCGAGAGCGCAGTTTCTGCAGCTTGCATATTTTGCAGTTGGTCCTGCAGCTGTGAATGCTCTTCGGCGCAATCGAACCTCTTTTTTTTCTTTTCTTCTATGCTTGTTTTTAGCTGCAGTTGTTCCTGCGTCAGGCGATTTGAGGCGCTGCGCAACGGATTGGGTTCGCCGGTCGTTGTTTGCCAATCAAAGGCATAGTTGATGGCTCGTTTAGCCTTATCGGTGTCCCAATTCTCGGCGAAGCGTTTTCGATATTCGATCAACACTAGTACTGCTTCCCGACCATAACCACGATTAGGCGACCCTCCGTGTTGCGATCGCTCCAATGAGCCATGGTAGGTAGGTTTTTCAATGACTTGATGCGGTTTGAGCATCACTGATGGGAGTTGTTTTTCACTGGCTTCCTGATTGATCAGCTTGGCTTCGCTGGCAAAGATTTCGGAGATGACTTTGTCTGGAATTAGCCAGATGCCATCTGAACAGACCAGTCGATCTGCGATGAACGCAGTTTCTGGGCTCTGAGTGCGCATTGGCTGCGGGATACCAAGGATGGGATCTTTTTCAACGATTTTCTGAATAAAAGCCGCTTCGCTGAACGATGCTGCAACTGTCCGTGCGAGATCATTTTGCGTAGTCAGATAGGCGTCCGCTTTTTCCTTCGCAGTCTGAAGCCCTTCAAAGACGAGGCGCGCTTCTTTGACCGCTTTGGCTCGTTCTTCAGCTTTGCGCTGCGCAGCAAGAACGGGTCGTGCGCTCTCGAGAAGGGTGTCTTCAAAACGATATTCACCCTCTTCGCCAAAAACATCCATACAGTTGACCAATACTTCCGGAGCGACATGGGTATAAAAAAAGGCTGAGTCGTAGTCCTCACCGTTTCGGCGATGAACCTTGAAAAAATTTTCAGCGCCGTCTCCACCTCCTGCTTTTTGATAATTCACGAGCTGGTGAATGAGGCTGGGATCAAAATGGCGATGGATAAAGCGTTTCCAATCAGTAACAGGCAGGTTGAGCGCGACGCCATCGCACCCTTTAAGCGCTGTCAGGAATTCAGCATTGGAGATCATCCTTTTAAGATGCCCGTTGATGTCAACGACCGGGCATTGCTCAAGGTGGCCCAGGTAATGATAGAAGTGCAGCTCCTCGTCCGAAAAGCCATAGAAGCCGATCACATATGCCTCGCCGCTTACGGCATCGCCAATCAAACCTGGCTGGATGATTTCGGAGACATCCTGATATAGAACTTCAATTCGCACGTGACTCCATAAACCGCGCCTTTTGGGCGCTGCACGTTCACGACTCTCCGCAACAAAAGTTCGATCTCGTGTGAGGATGGCGTAGATGGCTTTGTTCGCTGTGGATTTACCCACACCGTTGGTTGCGACAATTGCTGTGCTCAGGCCTCGGGCGTTTATCTCTACATGGCGCCAATGAGGGGTCCATTGCTGTTCGGATGGACGCCGGTTATCCAAATTGAGGTAGTTGCTGATCTCGATGCGGTTGATGACTGACATTTTTGCCGCTCCCGCTATTGAGCTGGAGAAACTTCGGTTTCTGGAGTAACGACCGACAGCACAGCGTCTAGCCCTGCAACGCAGAGGCTTCCAGCGTGTCGTTGGAAATTAGTCGCGACGTCGACTGCGGACCAGAGGGTTTGTCGATAGCCTTCCACGCCGGGGATGGGTTCGAGTACGCCCAGTTTTAGCATGCTGTTGAAGAATACTTTCGTGCGATTTTCTAGGGCGCCGTCGCTGAGGTTGGTCAACACGTCGTGGACAAATTTTTGATGTGGTTCAGTAGCAGGCTCTGCTCTCACGCGAAACTGTTCAACGCGACGCTGTATTTCCTCTAGAAGCTGCTCAAGATCTACGGAGCTATCCTTAAAGGCACTGATGGCCTCGATAGGTCGGTTATCGATCGTGTATAGGAAGTAGAAGAGGGTGAGCAAAAAGAAGGTGGCCCAGACTGCAGCAGCGTTTGAAGTTTCCGACCTCCGCTCATCGATAAGCTCCATCAGCAAAGCGCTTGTTTCCAGATGCTCAGGCGCTCGTTGTAGCGGATCACGAACAGCTACATAGATTCGCCCGGTGTTCGCAAGGCCGAGGGCAGAGGCGTCCAATACCTGCAATCGAAGACCTTGAGTTCGCAGAAAGTCTTCGAGGTCAGGTGTGCGTCCATACTGGCTCTCCAAGATTTCTACGGCATCCTTCTCCTCTTGCAGGCGTCGACGCCCGTTGAGCGCAAAGCTGTAGAGTGCCCGACGAGAAACGAGTTGATTGAATATCAGCCCGATTTCTTCAGCAGTCATAACGCCTCCGTGGGAGCCTTACGTAACTGAATAGCCAGATCCGAGGCGAGTATTTGGTAATCGCCCAGCTGCTGCTTATGGAGGCCTGGAAAACAGATGACCTCGAGCTCAATGACCCGTTCGAGTGGTTCGCTGATGACATACAAACCCATTATGCCAACGAGATCTTCAAGGGTATCGATTGGAAGGGGGCCCAGTTGAGGGTTAGAAAGCAGCTCTCGAAGGCGAACAGGGCCTTGGCGCACTGCTTCCATAATTACAGCGTCATGCTGCTTGAGCCACGAACCCAATGCTTCGCTTTGATGGGCTTGTTTAGGGTCATCATTGAACACAACGTCTTGAGGTTCAGAAGCATCTTCTGCAGGTTCAACCGACCCAATAAATGATGTGACACTGGCTATATGGCTGCGCCGAACCCAGCCGCAGCAACCCCCGAGCAAGCTTTCCATTGCACTTATCGAAGGCGGAGCATCAAGGAATTCAGTGATGATGTCGTCGAACCGCAGCACCCCCAATCGTTGACGCCGAGTTCGTTGAAGATCTGCTAGCAGGTTTGCCCAGTTACGGTTAAGGCTTTCTGTTGCTTGGTGAATGACTTTTAATCGACGACGGAGTGTGCCCAATGAAACTGCATGATCAGGATGATCCTGTCGGAACTGTTCAAGTCGCTCCTGTATCGGTTGGCTCTGCAGGAGCTCCAATGCACCCAGCGCCGCGGTTTGTGACTGTTGGAGCATGTCTGTGAAGTGTTGGCGACGGTTTTCGTATTGCGCGGCCATTTCCTCAATAGACGGGCTTTCGCGGATCTGAGTCAGTTGCTCATTGAAAAGACGCAGGGAGGAAAGTATTTCCTGGCTGAGGCGTGGGATTTCGTCAAACAGCCCGCTCTGCAAAGCTCGGGAAAGCGTTTCAATATGCTTGTCTTCGTACAGCCAGTCACGCCGATGCTTCAATACCTTCAGGAACAATCGTCCGGCTTCAGAGAGCTTGACCCTGTCAAACCGAGCTTGATATCGAACGAGGCGAGACCAGGAACGGGTTTGGCGGCTTTCAGTATTTTCCTCAGTTCGAAAGCGGATTTCTCGATCCCTGTCGAGAAAACGAGCGCAAAAACGCACCTCTTCAGCGTTGAGGTCTCTCAGTGTTTCCCGCATGTGTTCTGATAAAACATTAACGGGAACGAATTCGTTGCTGCCATCAATCAGGCGTCGCTCCAACTGACCAAGCAACTGACCCGCCACTAGCGCGCGGCGATCAGCACCGTCTTGTGGGTGAGGTGCAGAAATATGCGTCGAGTCCGAGTCGACGCGCGCGCACTGCAGATCCGCTAATCGCGAGGTGAGGGCGGTTATCAGCACGTCCGCAGGCAGGTCTATTGCATCCATCGGTGGAATCCCCCGATTTTTTGGTCAGTCGTTTTAACCGACTGATTTTCAGTAAAGCACCGACTTGCAGGAGTTCAAGGTCAGTCGCTTAAAACGACCTATATTGTTAATGTAAGCCTTCACCAGGAGGTGATCAGTGAGCGTGGATTCTTCTCTTTTTACTATTAAGACGCCGTTGCGGCGGCGAGAGGTCGCTGTGCATATGGCGGAGCGATCTCGTGGCAATTGGTTTTCGCAGCAGCGTTTACGGTTCATCGAAGCGCGCCTTTTCTGGTCGGGGAGGATTAATCGATCCGACCTTATGGACCACTATTCAATCCATCGCTCCGTGGCTTCAGAAGACTTGGCGGAGTACCGGCGTTTAGCTCCTCGCAATGCTGTCTATGACCGTAGCAACAAGGTCTACCGTGCAGGCAAGCGCTTTCTACCGATTTTTGGGGCTCCCGCTCTCCAGGGGCTTTTTGCGCACAGCGTACTGGAGGATGGACTGCCAGGGCCGCGTCCACCGTTTGAATTAGTACCGTCCCCAAATCGGGCAGCGGATCCTGGAGTTGCACGTAATGTCATCGCTGCAGCTCAAACAGGTTTTGCCCTAAAGGTGTTCTACCGCTCGATGGAAACTCCTGCCGGACATTGGCGATGGATTGAACCGCATTGCTTGGTATCAGATGGGCACCGATGGCATGTCAGGGCTTACTGCCGAGAGAGGAGCGGATTCAGAGATTTTGTTTTAGGACGAATGGAGATAGCCGATGAGACAGCTCCGCGGACAGTCGATCCCATTACTGATGTGCAGTGGCACGAATTTGTTGAGGTTGAAATTCGTCCTCACCACAAACTGAACCGGGCTCAAGCTGAGCTGGTCGCCGCAGACTTCGGAATGTCTAACGGAAGCGTTAAATTCGATTGCCGACGCGCGCTTCTCTGGTATGTGTTAGTGAACCTAGGCCTTGATGAAGAACGTTCGCCACCGCGACAGCTAATTGAGCTAAGTGATCCAGGTCTACGCCAATACGCTGGCTTTCACTAGAAAAACCAGCGTCTTTGAAGGATCGTGAAATCTTGAATGGGATACCATTCGGAGCATTCGACCTCTTAACAGCGAACAGAATAAAGCGTTGCTTTGATGGAAGATTGCGAGCCATTCAAGGTTGGTAAAAAACCTAGATGCAGACAATGTCATCAACGGACAGTAACGCAAAATAAGGATAGGTAATGGCTAGGTTTGTGGCGATTCCGGTGGGACAAGGGGATGCGTTTTACCTGGAGCGCGGAGATTTTTCTGTTCTAGTAGATGGTGGAAAAGGGCGTACCGGTTTTCCTAATTTGTTTGCGTCCACCGTCGCTCGGCAACGTGTGGATGTGATTGTGTGCACGCACAATGATGCTGACCATATTCGAGGGCTGCTGGGATACTTATCCTCCAAGCTTCAATGCGACGAACTCTGGTTACCTGCGCAATGGCTAACGTTGATTTCAAGCGTTTTGCATCACCCACACCATAAGTTAAAGCAACTGATGGGGGACATCGAACGCTTTTGTGAGACACATCCAGTTTTCTATGAGGATGCGGAGTTCCCTCTGGATAGTATGGTCAACGGTGAGTCATTTCCAGGACGTCAAGAGGAGAGGCAACGGGATACCGAACGAATGGAGCCTTTGGAAAACGAAATCAGATGGTTCCAGGGTGAGGGGGCGAGCCTGGCGGATAAACGAACCCGATACGCTTGGCTGAGATCGTTGTTCGTAATTAGATATGTCCGTCGCAGATACCACACTTATTTCGAGGGGAGGCGTCACTTCGGCACTAATCCGAGTAGTCCCGCCTTGGCTTTGTACCTCGAAGCGTTGGAGGATCTCAGCAACGTCGCAGAGCTGGTGTTACTAGCCTTGCATAGGAACATCCCCATTCGTTGGTTCGAGTTTTCACCTAGCGCACCCGGCGGTGGGCGTAAAGAGTTGATCCCTCTTAACGCACGCGAAGTAGGGGGTGCACGTAGTAGCAACAGCACATTCACTGAGTTGTGCCTTTCCAAATCAAACCGAGAAAGTCTGGTGTTCTATTCCCCAGTTGATAGCGCAGCCCCAGGTGTACTTTTCAACGCCGATTCGAATCTGAAGGGGATTGCCGGACTCTCCGATTTCGACTTTTCCAGCGCTATCGCGACCGTTCCCCATCATGGCTCAGAAGCGAATGCCAACGTCTATACAGTCGTGAACAACTTGGCCTCCGTGGGTGTCACCTGGGTGCGCAGCGATGGAAGGTTTCGCAAGCGACCTTGCAGTGACTACATCAATATGCAGGAGAAACGATTCTGTACGTTATGTCGGCCTGGCGCAGCGCCCTATTCACAGAGTGTGGCGATGGAGTTTTATTCCGGTACGTTGGTTTGGCTGGCTGCCGCCGGGCAGGCTAGCTGCAGTTGTTCTTAGTTAAAAACACGGCGGGGGGGCATGATCAGTCAGTTGGTTGAGTGCAAAATCGCACTCCAGTTGACTGCCTGTCTGCATTCGCCCATGGCGGTCGGCTGGGCGCGTTATAGCCAGTATGCGATCGAAGACCACCGAATGTCTCACGCAATCAATTGCCACTGATTTTCCCCCTCCACACACTGCTATTTAAGGGAATGACATGTTCACCGCACCTATAGGAATCTCCACCCAGCCCGTGTGGTTCGTCGGCGCCGCTTACGGAAGGAAAGATGATCAGACTGCGCGCTTTCTTCGCGAGGGCATCTGGGAAAATGGCTACGACGACAAACACCTTGATCTCGTGCGTAGCATGAAAGTGGGCGAGCGCATTGCGATCAAGTCGGCTTACACCCAATTGCATGACCTGCCGTTCGATAATCGGGGGAATACAGTTTCGGTCATGACCATCAAGGCGACCGGTATTATCACTGAGAATTGCAATGACGGCCGACAAGTCAAGGTCGACTGGGAGCCCGTCAAAGCGGGACATAAATGGTATTTCTACACCCACCGCGGGACGATATGGCGCGTGCTGCCGGGTGATTGGAAAACTGATGGACTGATCGACTTTGCATTTGAAGGCAACGCCCAGGATATTCAGCGCTTTTGCGATGCCCCTTATTGGAGAGCACGCTTCGGTCGCCAGACTGCGGCTTCGGAACGATTTGGCTGGACGCGCTTTTACATGGCGATCGCCGACAAGCTGCTTAAGCATCGGCGTGATCGGAAAGCCTTAGTGGCAGGTCTGAAGGAGATATCCACTCGGGTACCGGCGCTGGGTTATCTGGAGGCGGACATTTTTCCAAACGGCAAGCGTGGCTTTGTACGGGACATTTGCCCGTTCACTGTCATGGGCACCTTCAACCGCCAAACCAAAGAAGTTAATCGGAAAGCAATTGCCACCGAGATCGCAATTTTTCTCGGCGTTGAAGAGCCGGTGCCAGAGTCGTTTGAAGGTGTGCCCGTGCTGCACAACTTGAAGTCTTGGTATTTTCCACGCGAAAAGAACCGTGACCGTGATCACATTGACTCGTTGTGGGAAACCTTCGCGACAGCCATCGCCTACGCCGATAGCGAAGAGGGCCAGGAAGAAGTCACCAAATCTGCATTTGCCAAGGCGTTCGATGATAGTAATGGTCGAATGGGCGTCGCATGGAACCTGACCATGGGACTATATTGGGCCCGGCCCTGGGCATTGCTCAGCCTTGACGAGCTGTCCAGAACCTTCATCAAGGACACTCTAACGATCACGATCAACCGTAACGGCCCAAACAAGCGGTGCGCCGCAGCAGACTACTTGCAAGTGGTGGATGTACTTGAGCCACGGTTTCAGGAAAGTGGCTACCCCGCGCATTCATTCCCTGAGCTGTCGCTGTTAGCTTGGGGTTTAGAGCCTGGTTCTCCGCTCGATAGCGATGAACTGTCCCCAGACGATATGGACGAGGGACTGGAGGTGACAGAAGCCGAGCCAAGCATCGCTAACCATCCTGCCTTGCCCTCCTACACGTTAGAAGACATCCTCGCAGAGGGTTGTTTTCTGGAGCGTGCCGAGTTGGACAGCGTGCTCGTTCGTTTGCGCGAGAAGAAAAATTTGATTCTTCAGGGGCCTCCGGGTACCGGTAAGACCTGGCTCGCCAAGCGCCTTGCGTTCGCATTGATCGGCACCAAAGATGTCAAAAAAGTTCGATCTGTTCAATTCCATCCCAACCTGTCTTATGAGGATTTTGTCAGAGGTTGGCGCCCAGATGGTCGAGGAGGTCTCGCCCTGGCCGAAGGTGTTTTCATGGAGGTGGTAACAGCAGCGCTCAACAATCCAGATTCAAAGTTTATCGTTGTGATCGAGGAAATCAATCGCGGCAATCCCGCACAGATCTTTGGCGAGATGCTGACCTTGCTGGAAGCAGGCAAGCGCACGCCAAGCGAAGCGCTGGAATTGAGCTATCCCGACGTAGACGGCAATCGCACGGCTGTCCATATCCCAGAGAATCTCTATGTGGTTGGGACCATGAATTTGGCCGATCGGTCGTTGGCCCTGGTTGACCTGGCGCTGCGGCGCAGATTCGCGTTTATCAGCCTGGCCCCAAGGTTTGGAGGCCGTTGGCGCGAATGGGTTATCAAGCAATGTGGTGTAGACGCAAATTTGGCGCACCACATCGAAAGGCGGATTGCAGAACTCAATACCGTGCTTGCCGACGATGAGCGACTGGGTAAGCAGTTCCAGGTTGGTCATAGCTACGTGACGCCAAGCGAGACGCTTGAAGAGGGCACTACCCGGGACTGGTTCATACGAGTGGTAGAAAGCGAGATCCTGCCTTTGCTGGACGAATATTGGGTGGACACCCCCGCCAGTGCGCGAGAGGCAGCCGCCAACCTTCTAGCAGGCTGGTGATATGCTAAACCTTGCAGAAGGGGCACTCATTCCTAGGCCTGAACGAGTGGTGGGTCGTATTCCGGTCAGAAATCTTTGGCTGCTGATGCTCTATGCTTCGGATCTCTATCGGGCCTTGGGGAATGCCAGGACCGCTAGCGAAGCCATGCCCGACGATCTGCCGCGCATGGTGGGAGAAATCCTGGCCGATGCCGTCGAAGCACGGTTGCGCCGCCATTTGGGGCTGGGCTATCAGCATCGGGAACAGATCGTCAACCGTGTGCGCGGCCGGATTGATGTCCTCACTACTGAGCGCAAACAGCTTTTAATGCGTGGGCAAATAGCTTGTCGATTCGACGAGCTGACACTGGACACGGTTCGTAATCGCTTTGTACGAATTGCTTTGGAAAGAGTGGCGGGGTTACTGCGTCGGCACCCGGTCGGCAGACGCTGCCGACAACTTGCGCAGCGCCTCACAAATCTGGGGGTCTCCAATCTGGGCGTGGTTCGTTCGCAGATCGACTTGGAACGATTCGGGCGGCACGATACGGCAGATCGTCTGATGGTTTCCGCTGCCAAACTCGCCTATGACATGGCCATCCCTAGTGAGTCTGCAGGCAGGCAATACATGCACCAGCCAGATCGCGACGAAGTTTGGGTTCGCCGGTTGTTCGAGAAGGCCGTAACTGGGTTTTACCGCGTGGCACTTAAGGACGGTTGGACTGTTCGCGGGGGAGTGAAACTGAGATGGAATAGCAGCAACCATACCCCGGGGTTGGATGCGGTTTTCCCGCAGATGACGGTTGATATCATGCTTGAGAATGCGGCGCTGGCGCAGCGGATGGTGATTGATACCAAGTTCACGGCAATCTACAAGCGCAGCGTTTATCGCTCGCAGACGTTGCATAGTGCCTACCTTTATCAAATATACGCATATCTTCGCTCTCAGGTGACTGAGGCGGACCCTCTCACACAGACCGCCCGCGGTTTGCTGTTGCATCCGGCGGTTGGCGAAAGGGTGGATGAGAGTGTGGTGATACAGGGGCACTACATTCGGTTTGCTACGGTTGATCTGGCGGCGAGCAGTGGAGAGATTCGGGAGCAGTTGATCAGCGTGATAACCCCGAATTTTCGTTGCGGGTCAGAGCATACTTCGCGCACCAGCAATCAGGCGCAATAAGGTCTCCTCGGCAGAGAGCTCCTCCCGGTTATGAAAAAGTGGGGGGCACTGGCAAAATCATCATGGCGTCTAGTTTTTGAACCGAATCGATAGCGTAACGCTAGTCCGAGTCGGCTCAAGTGAAGGGGGAGGTGTTATCGCTATCGATTGGGATGCGCGTCTATTAGGAAGAGGAACTTGTCAATGTTGAAGCTGGACTTCAGAAACTCTCGAAGCTTTTGCTTAGAGGTGGCAAGCGTGTCTGCTCCTGAAATCAGTTTGCGGGATGCCGAGCGCACCTTTCAAGAACACGCTTGCCAACGACTGGTATTGTAAGCCACAAGTCGGGGCTGGCTCCGGCAGGGAAAAGCCACGAGGATCGCCAGACGGCGGCCCCCGTGGCTTCTTTCCATGGCTTATTCGTAAACGTAAGACAATCCCGACGCTTCAGATTCCCTTGCGCGCGTCGAAGATGACTGCCGCAGTCCTAGCCGGCTATTTGAATAAGTGTCCGCCACATTGACTTCCTTGCCGCTCGCCAGGGATTCGTAAATGGCGGAAAGGATTTCAACGGTTTTGCGACCTTCTAGCCCCTCGACGGCGGCGCTGCCGCCGGTCCTCAATGCGTTCACCACATCTGCCAGGTAGGCAATGTGGCCAAACCCATAGACGGAGTCGACGATCTGCCCCGAATGCTGTAAGGCTTCAGCGTCGGAGTTGTAGGGCGTTTGAAATTTCCAGGTTTTGACTTCGTTAAGTGCCACGCCAGCGAGCTCAACGGCACCGAACTCACCGAGCACTGTCAGTGATCCTTCAAGATTTTCGGGTCTGGCTGCTGTGGTTGCCTCCAGCGTCCCGATGACTGTTCCTTTGCTGAAAATGGCGATACCCGTGTCCTCCGCCTCGATGGGAGCGCTGACGGTCAACCCCTTGGCGAAAACCTGATCGGGAACGCCCATGATCAGTTGAATCAAGTCGACATAGTGGCAGGCTTGATTGGCAAAGACACCGCCATCATATCTGTAGCTGCCTCGCCAGCTGTCCTGTTCGTAGTACTCGGCATGCCTGGCCCATCGTACCCTGGCCGTTACCATGAAAATGCGGCCGAATCGCTGTTCTTCGATAGCACTTAGTAACAACCGGACCGCGTTGTTGTAGCGATTCTGTTTGACAATGAATAATTTCACTTTTGCTTCGTCGCAGGCCCGAATCATGGCGTCGGCGTCATCAACCGTAAGTGCCATGGGTTTTTCCACAACCATGTGCTTGCGATATCTGATCAGGTCGAGGCAATGCTCGGCATGCAGTCCACTCTCCGAGAGAATACTCATGACATCGACCTCAGGATGCGCCTGCATCATTTCATGAGCGCAGCCATAGGCGGGAACACCAAGCCTTGCACCGAGCGCTTGTGCACGCTCGTACTTGACGTCACAAACGGCAACCACGCGCGACCCCGCCAGGTCTACGGAGCTTAAAGCCTGCACATGCTTGGCTGAGATCCGTCCACAACCTACCAGCGCAAAATTGAATCCACGACTTTCCACGACATTTCCCTTATTCATTGATTCAGAGGGCGCCCAGCTTTTCGAGAAGTTGCAGGCTGGTGTCCACAGACGTCGTTGAATCGCCGTGGTTGGGCACCGCATTATTCCCTACTACGTTGATGACCTGAGCCGGTGGCAGCGCCATGGCCAGTGCGAAAAGCACCGTGATGCTCTGCTCATTGGCCTCGAAGAACCGGTCCTGATGGGTGATCAGCCATTTGCCGTTCGCGCGTAGCACGAATGCCCATGGGTTCCCCGCAACGGTCGCGTCCAGCCCCGGGAACGGTAGCGTCGCTCCGCCCGGGTATACGGTGAGGAAATGCAACTGACGGAATAGCATCAGCGCATTCTCGATCCACTGCCAATGGTCCGCCAGCTCGCCGGTCGGTCCACCGACCAGGCACCTGTCAATCGCTGCCATCAGTGAGGGGGCTAGCTGCAGGCGCGTGGCTCTCTTCAGGCGCCACTTCGCTTTTGGATAAGCGTCGCCACGCAGGGCCAGCAATGCATCGACAGCCAATCCGACCAACTCCCGAACCGCGACGACTGCGCTTCGGTGGTCTTCGGTCAATCGCGCACCAAGAACGTCCTGATAGACATTCATGGACCTAGACATGTAGTAGTCGGCGATTTTCACGGAGAAGTCCTCTAACGAGAATGCCTCGGTGAGTTCGCGGAAAACGTCATTGCCGTGCAGCACGTGGCTGTTCGTGTACTTGTAGATCAGCTCCAGTGTGCGTGACGACAGTGACTGGTAGGACGGAAGCTGGGCTTTCGCGACCAGTCGGCCGAACTCTTCGCGGCTGACGTTCTCGATCTGCACCCAACTGAGTGACAGTGCGATCTGGCGCTGAAATGCCTGCAACGATTCCGTGCCGGTCATGCGCTCGTCCGAAACCAGCAGTAGATCGATGTCCGAGGTAGGCGTGCCAAGGTTCAAACTCCACGAACCTATGAGCATTAAGCAGAACCTGTTGTCGCCAGGCAGGTGGTGCAGAGCGTCATTCACGGCTGCTGTGATCGTGCCAACGTCACGTTTGCGGGTGGATGATTCAATCATCGGCAATTCCTGTTATCAGGTCGGCGAGGTATTGGCTGGTGCCACGTGCCCGGGTAACCCGTACTTCGTTGACCAGCCGTTCGACCAAGGCAAATCTTGTTCGTTGATCGTTCGCTGGATTGAGTATCGCGAGGGGAAATAGAAACCTCTCCAGGGCTTGGTCGAACCCTGTCGAGGCATTCAGATACAGATCGTTGATCGTGCGTCGACTGACCTGAGGGAGTTGCGTCTGTACGCGGTTAACACCGCGCTGATTGCTCTCGAGATAGAGGAGCGCCGTCAGTTTTTCCGGCTCGCCAACCGCCGCGGCCATTCCTGTCAGGCAGCGCTGAGTGTCATGAATGGCACTGTCATTGCCCTCGGTCCTGACCAGCACTGGGCGAGTCCCGCTGACGAAGACAGCGCCAAGGGCGTCTTGCGGCCTTCCGATTGCGGCAAAGTCACCGGCGAGCAGTTCCCCGCCCCGCTCGCAGAGGTGGGCGCCAATCGATGATTTTCCGGTGCCATAACTACCAGCGATAGCAAACACTTGCCCGCTCAGGCGGGCCACCACCGCATGCAGTCCGATATATCCGTTATGCAGCAGCAGCCGCTGGCATATCGCCCGAAGCAATCGACGCCACTCGGGCTCAGTCAGCTCAAAGTCACAGCAGACGGTGGTGAGAGACCATTCGGGGTAGTCCAGAATCTGGGGCTCGGATCGTGTGCCGCGCTCGATACGCCAAGAGCTCACCCGTTGAGGATGCGCCCCATGGCCGGGGAGGGCTCGGAGGGCGGCGAGTCGGATCGCCTTGATCTCCTCGGCGCTGCTGACCCCGACAATCTCAATCCATCCCTGCGAGAAATTCAGAATCACAGGATCCGCTCAATGGACGCTTCGACCTCCTCCAGTGACTCGAACAAGGTGGCCGTTGCTTTTCCCCGACGCAGCCAGAAGAGGTCCAGGTCTTCCTGGAGCTCATGCGGCTTGAGGTAGTGCTGCTTAACCCCGTACACGCTTTGCAGAAGCTGGACCAGCCAGGCCCGGGCGCAGAAAACCAGGTTCTGACGAGTAAGCGCTCCACGTAAGGCATAGCTTTTGATCATGCTCAAGCCGCGATCCAGCCAGTCGTCATGATCAAAGTTTTCCGGCGGGAATGCAGCGCGGCCAAGTTCATAGGCTGGAAGAAAGATGTCGGCACTTCCGAAGTCGATGACCCAGAGGCATTGGGTATCGTCGACAATCAGGTTCTTCTGGCCATAGTCGCCGTGAATGACACCCCTGGTCAGAATCCTGATGGGCTCGATGAGCCTGCTGTAGTTCGCCAACTGAACCTTGCGGTCCTGCAGAAGCCTACGGCTGACTTCATCGAATTCACTGGTTTGGTCGAGCTTGCTGATTTCACCAAGGATTTCATCGACCGTTTCAACTATTTCCGCGACATCCATATCAAGCCATTCATCTGTCTCGTCTTCGCCTGGCGCCGTGTAGCGGGAGAGGGCCCGGTGGGTGTCGGCCAGATTGACGCCTGCGGCCGCCATCATATCTATGGAGAATTTGTCGATCTGCTCGTCCGAATGCACATAGGAAAACAGGGCCAGGCCACCGTCTTCCAAGAGCGTGAGGTGTTCACCGGCGCGGTTTGCAACCGTCGAAGGTGACGCGATACCCGATGTGATGCAGTGGGTGGCGACCTCGATGGATCTTTTGCCCTTTTGCGCATCCTCGCTGGATATGAATTCTTTGACGAAATAGGTCTCCTGGGGTGTGTACACGACCCAGTTTCTCGAGCCGAGCCCGGCATAGATTCTACGGATTCGACGCGCATCGAGCGTGTAATGCTGCCGAATCAGTTGAATCACCGACTCGCTTACGGCATCAGCACCTGGGTCTTGCACGGGGACTTCACTTGTCTTGTTGTTTGTCATGAGCGTGACTCTATGGATTTGTAAACACGAGCGATCCCAATCCATTCGTCTTGAGCGGTTCGTGGGTGAAAAGTTGTCGCTGCAAAGCGCTCTTCTGCCAGGCGCAAGGTCCGTTCGATACCCGTCGGTCCGGTGCAGCCTTCCTTATAGAAGAGTGCCGGAACGCCAACGGCCAGTTCACGTGTTGAAGGCGTGTCTGCGGTGATCAGCGGAATGTTGAACCCTCTCGCTGTGGCGATTGACGATGGGTGCAACACATCGCGGAAGTAGGCATAGCGTCCCGAGGTCACGTAGCTGCAAATTGCCGCGGTGCAGCGCTTGTAAAGTCGGTGGGCGTCGGCTGGATCGACACGCCAGGGCCAGAGCATCAGGCGTCCGGCACTTGCTGCCTCGAGGCTGCGCAGTGCCTGAAGCAGCTCAGGATCGCGCGCTTCTCCTGCAATGAACAACCGGGCCTTGCTTGTGCTGTCAAGGAAAGCCCGGCCCACCCGCAGCAGGTCCTTGTAGGCGGTGATATGACCAAAGGCTAGAAATGCCTGTTCTGCCGCCTCCATCTCTTGCAGAAGCGGCGTCAGGTCCTGGTCCCCCTCGTTCTCTGGCATCCAGAGCCCCGCTGATCCACAGACGCTAAGTTCGACATTGGGCGCGAGCTGGCGAATAAATTGGGCATCGGCCTGAGAGTGGCAGACCACGACGTCGCACAATGTCAGGACTTGCTGCATGCAGTCGTGATCCAGCGCGACGGTTTCCCGCTTGTTAATGGGCAGCAGGTTATGAACGGTCCATGCAATCTTCAAGCCCTTACGCTTGGCGTCGGACAACAGGTGCAGACTGGCGTCCAATAGGTCGGCATCCGGACGGTCATTGACACAATAAAGGCGCTGAAGCCTATGCAGGTTGATGAAGCCCGTGGAATCCAATGCATTGCCAAGATCAGCGAAGAACCGACACTCGATTCCTTCGGCTGCGAACGCGCGATCGAGCGCCGAGAAGTACGGACTTGGATGGTGCGGATAATTGGTAATGATGTTCCACATATCATAATGCCTTTAAGCGGATCAGGCCTTGGTGGTCTGCTGGAAAAGATCGTCCCAGAAACGACCAAATGCAAGGTTGATGTTTGGACCATAGCGGGCATGCACGGCGGGTACGCTGTGGTCGGGCGCTTGCAGGTGCGCAAGCTTCATGCCTTTGAACAGGCCCAAAACATCGGTGACGTAGCGAATCTGTATGGAGTCGTCCTGCTTGAGGTACGAATACGCTGTATGGGGTGGCAGTTTTTTGATGTTCCAGGCTGACATCGAAGGAGTGGCCTGGGGCAGTACAACAGCGCTAAGTGGTGCGCAGCGGGCGCCTTCGAATCCGAAGACGTCGAGAAACTCCGCCGAGTCGAAGCGCATCCGGCTACGTTCAGCGACCGACCAACTATCTGTCGGTGCATCATCCTTATAGTGACGTGTGCCGGCGTCTGCCAACTGTGCCAGGCGATGTTCCACGGGAGAGCCGCGCTCGATAAGGTTGGTACCTACAGCTACCCGCTTGGGCCACCCGGAGATTATCAATTCATTCTGCGCGTTCACCCAGAGACAGACCAAATCGTCTGAGATGAATGCTCCACCCAGTTCGGCGCAGCACTTGAACATTAGGGATGATTTCCCGCTTCCAGAGTTGCCGGCGAACAGATATGCCTTGCCGTTCACGGCCACTGCCGATGCATGAAGGAACTGCACGCCGCAACGGAAGAGCATGCTTCCAAAAATGTAGCGGACGAGTCGCACCATGCCCCTCAGGTCTGCTGGCGATGCGCTCGAAATCGTCATGCGCCATTCCATCTCGTCCGTTGTGCATAACCGAATTGGCGCAGCCCCGTCGTCGGCATGTTTGACATAGATGGCGCTGCGTTGCCGGATGTCTTCCAGCGAGAAGGTGATCTTGCCTTGGTCGATGATGTAGCTAGGTGCATCGCCAGGCACCGTCCACGTCATCAGCCGGCTATCGATGGACACGCTGATGAGCAAGGCGTTGTCGGGCCGGGCATCGCTTTGGGTCACCGCAATGCCGGGGCTGAGGATCCGTTGGAGCATCGGGAGCAGGCCAGGCAGATCAGCGTCCAAATAGATTGTGCGATCACAGGACTCAAGGCGAATCATGCTGACTCCCGCCGATTCCAGCATGCAAGCAAACCGTCGGCCGCAGCATTGAGTGCGCAGAGGGGGGTGCGATAACGTTCCTTGTGCCTTACCAGTTGGGGTTCTAGTGCGACCCAACCCGCGTACCGGTCCCGCTCCAGGCGCTTAAGAAGTTCCGGTATCTGACCCGCACCTTCTCCGGAAGGGCATGGCCGTTGCTCGGCGATATTGTAATCCTTCACATGCACATGACTGATATGAGGCCTCAGGCGTTCGTAGAGATCTGATAGGGGGCGGTCATAGCCTAGCTTGACGAAATTCGCGGAATCCCAGACCAGCTTGATGTTTCGGATTCCGCTGTTTTCGAGGAGCAACAGGGCACTCAGTGGGTCAGCGATGCCTGTGCCGATTTCGGGTTCCACAACCAGTTCTACGTTCGCGTCATCGACCGTTGCATGTAGCGGTGCGAGCCAGGTCAGCGGCGTGTCGTCTGATTGGGTGTCGGCGGGCATGCGACCGAAAATCCGGATGTTTGGAACACCATGGCGCAGGGCCGCTTGGTGCAACATCAGCAAGCGTTCGACCATTATCCGGGGATCGACCTGCCGCTTGCCGAGCGCACTTGCCAGACTGGCAACGACCAGGCCTTCGCCGCGGATCCGGTTCAATGCTTCGTCCAGCGCATTTTTCGACAGTTCACTGACATTCCTGTCACCGACACTTCTGAGGTCGATGGCGCAAGCCCCGATCATTTTGGCGACCGCGATCTGGCCATCGAGCTCAGCTGAGAACTCATCCGCAATCAGCGAAAGGTTCATTGGAATCTGCTCCAAAGACATTGCTTACTCCATCTGATGCTGTGCTTGAAGTGCATCGGCGAGGTGACCGTAATGGAGGTAGCGAATCGTCACGCTATCCTCAAGGATTGTGAAAAACTGCTGAATGAACCGGATGAAAAGCAGGTCCGGTTTACCGTCCTGCTGAAAGAAGTCCCACCAGTGGAACGTGACCACGGCCAAGCCATGCTCGCTCGAGGATGCGATCACTTCTGTGCATAGGTCGCAGGCGCTGGATGTACCGGCCCTGAGTTTTTCCTTGTTGATTATCAAAGACTGGTACAGCGTGAGTGGCCACTTATCTGGCACGCGACTGAGAATGCGCTTGGCGTCGGTCCGGCTGACCGGGGACGCCTGGCTCGCAGCGAGTGAGCTGACTTCCTCATCCCGTAGAGAGCGACACACGCTGACCTGGCGCTCCAGAAAATACTGCTCCGCCTGGGCGTGGATTTCGTTATGAGGCGGGACGAACATCCTGTAACCGACAGTTGAGTCGAACCACTCGAATCCCGCGACCACACGCTCGAGCAGGTGCTCGTTCACCCCGCTGAACTCATGGGCTTCGCCTTCCAAGCGTGGGGAGTGATGGGTCCAGCCATGCATGGAAAGTCCGAGAAGATCGGCCCGCCGCAAGCTGGCCAAATGGTCGGTGAGTGCCGGGTTATTCCAGGCGAACTCGGGCTTGGCATCAGTCCAGGCCATTGGCGCCTTGAGAAACATGCCAGGTTGCGTATAGGGGATGACCGACAGGTTGACAGGGCGGTATCGCCAGATCTGATCGCGGAGTAGCTCCAGCATCCAGATGGGCGTCGCATGGCAGATGTCATCATCACGAATCAGCAGCGTCAGGCTTGGCTTGTTTTTGGCGATGCATCCTTTCATCAGGATGTGCCCCAGTCGAATCCGTGAATCAGGAAGGGGCGCGATTGTTCAAGAAGGGTCGGATAGGCGACATGGAACGCCTTCGCGGAATGAATTTCGCAGAGTGACTCCGCCAGCGCGACATGGTTAAGGGTTATCCAGTGGTGGATCTCCTCCAGCAACGACTGCCGCTGGCTGTCGCTGCTGTTGAGTTCATGAAGGCCTAGTACGTTCAGGTTTCGCCTATGAACCTGATAGAGATCGACCGGGATTGGTGCATACGGGCTTCCGAGAAGGCCAATGGTTCCATTGCGCTCGCAGTGTTTCAGGGCAAGCCGGACGCTTTGTGAATTGCACACCGCATCGATGACCATGCCGAACATCTGTTCATCCGTTAGCTCTTGGGTGATCGAAATACCCGTGTCGGTTGGCGCCGATATTGCTGCCTCATAGCTGTTGGTGCTGATGACGACGTCAGGACATCCCAGTCGCCTGAGCTCAAGTGCCGCACCCAGCGCTACCGCGCCGCTGCCCACGATCAGGGCCGGAGTATCGTGCTGCAAGTCTTTGCGCCTGGAAAGAAAAGCCGACGCCGCTATCAACTGGATGCGGGCCAATGCCACGGTGGCGAGGGAAAGGGAGCGGCAGCGCAAGGCGCCCTCATTCGGGCCTGGCACGCCATGAGGCAGCGGCCTGATCCAGAACTGTTCGGCCGATTGGGCAATATTGATATACCCAAAGCGTCCATCGGAGCCTTGTTGGCTGCATGAACGACGGCGCTCGGTTCCGCGGCTGACGATACTGTACTGGCACTTCATTTGCGTGGCCAAACTGCTGTATTCCTTGTTCATTAAGCGTGGGATGGCAGTCACCGATTGGTGGGTGATGCTCACATCTTCGAGCACCCGGCGGATAAACTGAGCCCGGCGAATGAGGCGCCCAGGCCTGGAGGGCCGGATTTCCTTCGCTTTGTTGATTGTTTTGCAGCGCTCCTTCGTAAGCGCGAACGTCAAGTCAGGCCTGGGCAAAGCATTTTCATGAGGGCGTCATGCACCAGGCTATAGTTGGATAAAACCTGGCAGTCCGGCTCGCCTAGCTGCGCCTCCTTCACGCGTGTGCAGAAGTTGACGGCAATGAACTCGACTTGCGCGTTGCGCGCGCAGAGCATGTCGTCCATTGAGTTGCCGATCATCACGATTCGTTCGGCCTGCAACTGCTGGCGAATCAGGGCAAGACCGGCGGGGTCGGGCTTGGCAGGCACCTCGCTACGGCACACCAGTACGTCAAAGGCATGCTCGAGCGAACATTTCTGCAACTGCGCTGTGAGTGAAGCCCTGTCTCGCCGAGTCAACACGGCCAGTGGTACACCAAGCGATTTCAAACGAAGAATGAGGGTTTTGGCGCCATCAAAAGCTGACGCTTGCTTTTCCAGCATGCGCAGTTCGTTGGCAATTTCCTGGATGACCGTATTGCGGCCCTGCTGAGGAAGGCGCAACAACTTCAAGGGTGAAGTCTGTCGCCTGGACGAATAGAAAAAAGGTTGAAGACGATGCAGCTCGCTCGGGGCGTGCCGTTTGAGCACGCGTTCGATGGCTTCGTCAATGAGGAAATCAGTGTCAAAGACGGTTCCGTCCCAATCAAATACAACGGCCGTCGAGCTTCCCCGCTGACTCATGCTTCACATCCTTGTGCTTTGAAGTGCTTGCCGCGTGGTGTCACCACGCAAGGCGCGGCGATGTTAACTCAAAACCATCAGGCAACTGCAACTATCTAATCGTCTTTTTTTCGGGCGGCGGGTCCGCGACACTTCTCCAGTAGAGTCATTCGTGTTCGCGGATTAGTCGATAGGAGTTACCAATCGCGACATGGAAATGCTCCGCATTTTTTTGGAAATTTCTGCAAGTTTATATTGGTGCTATTTGGGCGGGGCTTGGCGTTAGAGCGTTTTTTGTTTTTTGCGTGACACCGATTTGCGGGGTGACCAATGGAGGGTAAATATTTTTTTTACATGTTATTGCAGATTTGTAGGAAATTTCTTAGTATCCGCGCCGCGGAGAAAGACCTATTAGACATTTCGACGGCGCGGCTGAGACAAAGTAGCTATTTGTCAGGCGGTGCCAGTCGCGCTAACGAAAAGGATAGCTAGGTTTCCGTCGGGGAGATTCGCTCATGAGTCTCTTTCAAATAAAGCAAAGGAGAGCAACAAAAATGTCTGAAAACTTCCAGCTCGCCTCGAAGCTCGCCATCGAGCCGGCAGGCAATCACCTCAATCTTGAGCGTCTGAATAGCAGCCACGCTACCTATGGCGATCTGCTTGACGCTTTCGCACGTGAACTGAGTTCGGAGGAAATCCTGCTGATTTCGGGTGCCGCGAAGGCGGGTGGCTCGTACTGCGGAACTTCCTACGCATAAAAGTCTGTTGAGTGCTGGCTGCCAGTTGTCTTGGCAGTCGGCATTTAAATAAAGAAAACAATGTGGCCCGACTGTACGGTGTCCAAGCAATGGCAGTGTCCGTGACTCGGTCGCTGGCTCGTTTAGTTGCGGACATTACACTCGCAACCCTTGTTAGGCAGGGTTGATATCCTCGTCCTGGGCGGGGGGGCTGTTTCCACAATAAAAAATTATAAAAGTTAGTTATCTGAAATGGCTATCGATTTCAAGATTAGTGCTGAGAGCTTCAAAAAGGAATATCAGGAGCGTCTGCCCTTCGTGATGAAGGGGGCGGTGAGCACCACGAACTTGGCGTGGTCGGACATTAACGACGTTATTGCCAGATGCGACCCCCAATCTGAAAACTTTCGCGTGTCTTTCCCTAGTGGCAACATTGCCAAGGAAAAATACGTGCGCACCTACTTTCATGTTGGCGATATTTTAAAGCGACTTGACAAGCCTGCGCTCTATTCTTATTTGCGCGAGGGCGGTACGCTTGTTGCGAATCACATCTATGACGAGCCGATTTTCAATGACTACGCCAAGGACATCGCACAGTTCACTGGCCGCCAGACTGTAACCTCAGCTTATATTGCATTCGGCGAAACTGACTCCTATCGCGCGCACTGGGACTCGCGGGACGTATTTGCCGTGCAATTGAAAGGGCGTAAGCGCTGGGTTGTTTACCCCCCTACGTTCGAGGCTCCCCTTTACATGCATCAGAGCAAATATCTGGAGCATAAACACCCTTGCCCCGAGACGCCTTACCTGGACTTCATTCTCGAGGAGGGAGACGTTTTCTATATTCCCCGGGGATGGTGGCATAACGTGACGCCACTGGGCGAGCCGACGGTGCATCTGGCTATCGGGACGTTCCCGCCGTTTGCGGTCGATTACGTACGGTGGATTTTCCGGCAGCTGCCCGATTTTCTCCATGCCCGCAGGGCGCTGGAGAACCATGATCAAGACAAGGACTCCATCAAAGCCCTGAGTGAGCAAATTGCTCAGCTAATGAATGATCCAGTCTGCTACCAGGCATTCATGGAGGGGCATGTCGGCGATCAGGTGCTTGAGACTCGCTTGAACTTGGAAAAGCTTGGCGACGGCAGCGTTGGCGTACTGGACGCTGGAGAGAAGATCCGCTTCAACGTATTAAGAAGCGACCTCGCTGATGAATACCTCGTCACCAGCAGTGGCAAGTTTTCGTTCAAGGATGAACTGGGTGCGTTGAAGACCTACCTGATGGAGCATCCTTTGACCACAGTCGCTGAAATCGAGGCGAACTTCCCGCATGCATCACGCCCCCAACTTTCGGAGCTGCTCTATCTCCTGGCTAGTAATGGCGTGGTGGAAATCCTCTAACAGTCGCTAGCTCACCTCCTGTCTCTCCGTACGGGTAACACGTTTCTCGGGGCTGGTCTCGGCCAGCCTGTGAACATTGCCTTGCGGGATGACCAAGTCCTGCGCGGAGCCCTGATAAATGACATTTCAACTGCCATATCCTTTTGGTGTCGAGTACATGAGGCAGAACAAGATTTTCATGCTGTTCTGCCCCCCCGACCGATTGGACGCAGAGCAGCGTCCGGTTCTCGAAGGGCGGTCGATCCTCTACACGCTGGATGAATGCGCCTTGCAGCCATGCCCATATACTGATTCCCGAGGTGATAGCGGTAAACCGATCAACGTCGAGTCACTCAAGGCGCTTTCGCGTCACCAGGAGGCGACGGCACAGTTCATACAACATATCGGTAGCTACCTGGCGGAGGGGCAGGGCGGTATTGCCGGTGCGCCGGATCTTGGTCGCTTATATGCGCTCTCATACATCGGCTATCGAGCGCCCTCGCTTTATTTCTGCAAGAAGTTCCTGGACGACTCCGTCGCGATTCCTGTCGTTTGTGCGGTGGCATCGAGGTTCTTTCATGGCTTGGTGAACATGCTCGCACTGATCGCACTGGAGCATGAGGGGCGGTTGGTAGGCGTATCCATGACCGCTGAACAGCTTTATCGGTATGCCGATGATCGTGGGCATCTCATCGGTTTGAAAGAAGCATGCGCCGCCTCGAAAGCGACCATCGTCAAGTACCTGGCCCTGTGCCTGGAGGCCGGCGCCACAAAGTCACCTGCAGACCAGCCGGCATCGTTACCGATCGATGCCATCGCACGGACGGCGCGGGTGACCATGGATCTCGAGTTTGCCTCTCTGGTTTATGAAACAGTGCGTTGCTGGTTCTGGTCCAGGCTGCCTGGCAACGAGGACAAAGCTGTCAAGCAGATGTTTGCCACCACCCATTGCCTACAGGCTCGGAAGATAGCCAAGGCCGAACAACCCTTTGAACATGTGCTGTTCACCAGGGCGCGAAACCTCATGCTGACCCTGGGACGTGAGCCAGCAGCGATTGCTCGGTTGGTCGAGATAGCGCGCGATGGGATCAACGCGGTTGCTCACGATCGTCTCAGTCGCACCGTGGTGCATGAGCGATTGAAAGCGCAAATGGTAGACATCTTTGCACAACAGGCAGAGTGCCTTGAAAAGCACACAGGGTGGGAAGGTTGTCTTTCTTCTGACCTGGATGTTTTCTTCGGCGGCTGGCCAGATTGAAGATATGAAAGCCAATATGGAAAACAAAGAGTTATTCAGAAAAAAAGCCTTGGAAGCGAGAAAGGAAGCGAAGAGTCTTCATGGTGAAGTATTGCTCTATTTGCCGGAGTCCTACCGCGGCATATTGGTGATCGTATCGGTGGTGCTCGTGCTTTTGGTAGCCATGCTGGTGTTTGGTTCCTATACCAATAGAGTCACCGTAAAAGGGGAGCTGTTTTCCACGCGCGGTGCGATTCCTGTCTATCTGCCAAGGCCGGGCGTTATCAAGCACTACTATGTCGGAGAAGATGAACTGGTAAGTCAGGACGCCCCTTTGTTTGTCGTGTCGACCGAAGTCTTTGGTGCCGAAAACAGAGGGACATCGACAGAGACCATCAGCCTGTTGGTCGAACGCAAACATCTACTGCAGCGCCAGCTTGAAAGTGAAGCCAGTGCGTCCGAGGAAAAACTGCGCAGTATCGACGGCCAGATCATCTCGAAAAAGAATGAGAAACAGCTCATTGAAAGGCAGCTGGCGGAGGTCAAGAAAAAAAACAACCTGTTGGCAATTGGTCTTCGAAAATATGAAGAGGCTCGACTGCAGGAAGCCATTTCCGACGACTCCATGACGGAAAAAACCATTACCGCGTTGAACGGCCAGATCGACTATCACGAGCGGCGCCGGCAATTCGAATCAACCGTGCGCGACATTGCCAACCTGTCCTTCGAGCGCGAGCAGGCCATTTCAGAATTTGGCAGGCGGACCTTGCAGATCAAAGGTGACTTGCTGGTCCTTGAGGAGCAGATGCTGGCTGCGGAGTCGCAGAAGGGCACCATCGTCAAGGCACCGGCAGCCGGGACCGTGACGGCTGTTCAAGGGTTCAACGGATCTTATTACGACAATACCAAACCGGTTTCCTTCATCTTGCCGTCAGGAGCCGCGTTAGAGGCCCGGCTGCTGGTGCCGGCAGACGCCATTGGTTTCATCAAGAAAGGTGACACCGTGTCGCTCCGCTATTCGGCCTATCCCTATCAACAATTCGGCCAAGGGAAAGGCACCATCTATTCGATATCGGGCACTTCCTTGCGGCCTGAGGAAATCGCCTTGGGCGCAAAGCTGTCGATCACGGAGCCCATGTATCTGGTCAAGGCAAGACTGGAGATGCAAACGATCAACGGCAACGGGGCGAGCTACGCACTGAAACCCGGGATCGTGCTTGACGCGGACATCATGTTGGAAACGCACAAGATCTATCAGTGGTTAATCCGTCCGTTCCTTTCACTTTCCCAGAAATTTAGATGATCACGTCATGAAAAACCGGCCATATTTCACTCGACTATTCGAGCCTCGCTTTCCCACGGTCTTGCAGACTGAGTCGACCGAGTGTGGCCTTGCCTGCGTCGCCATGCTGGCAAATTATCACGGTCATTACGTGACCTTGCGTGACTTGCGATTGAGGTTCTCGATTTCATTGAAGGGCATTTCCCTAGGCGCCCTGCTCAGGGTCTGCAAACACAATGGACTTTCCGGTCGGCCGGTGCGGACGAATCTATCCGGGTTACGCCAAATCAAGTTGCCATGCATTTTGCACTGGAACTTCAATCATTTTGTCGTGCTCAGGAAAATGAGCGCAGATCATGCAGTTATTGTCGACCCGGCGCACGGCGAGCGTCACCTTTCGCTGGACCAGGTATCGCAGTCCTTCACGGGGGTTGCGATTGAGGTCTGGCCTGAATCCGACTTTGTGGTGGTAAAGCCGCAGAAAAATGTTCCGTTGTCGCAGTTGATGGGCAAGTTAAAGCGACGTAAGCGAGCCATCGGCGCAGTTTTGTTTCTCGCTTTGGCCATGGAGTTCCTTACAGCGTTATCGCCCTATTACATTCAGTTGGTGGTGGACAACGCGATAGGTGCGAACGATCGCAATATATTTGCGGTGCTGGCCGCGGGTTTTGCTCTGGTCTATCTGTTCAGAAACCTGATCGGCTCCGTACGCAGTTGGTTCCTGATGTACTTGGGAACCAGTCTAAATGTGCAGTGGAAAGACAATATTCTCGAACACATGCTCTCGTTGCCCCTGGAGTACTTCGAGAAGCGCCATGTGGGGGACGTCACGTCCAGATTCGGTGGCATTGACGCCATCCAGCGGATGTTGACGACTTCTTTTATCGAGTCACTGCTCGACGGAGTCTTTTCGATCGTCGTCATCGTGGTGTTGATGTGCTATCAGCCCATGCTGGGTGGCATCGTATTGGCCAGCACGCTGATGTATCTCGTGGTGCGTTGGATGATGAATGCAGCGCTATTGAATGCCTCGAAGAATGAAATCATCCACAGCGCAAAACAGAATTCCTATTTGCTGGAGACACTGCGAGGGATTCGCCAGATAAAACTGTATGGACAGCAACGTGATCGTCGACTCGCCTGGATGGCACTGTTTGTCAAACAAACGAATGCGAAGATTTCGGCGCAGAAAATTGATATTGGCTTCAAGTTCGCGAAGTCTCTCATATTTGATATTCAGAATATCATCGTGATCTGGTGCGGGGCGCTTCTGGTCATAAATAAGGAATATTCGGTCGGTGCGTTGATCGCTTTCCTGGGATACAAGCTTTTGTTCGAGGCCCGCGTGTCGGCGCTGATCGACAACCTGTTCATCATCCAGAACATCCAGTTGCAGGCGGACCGCTTGAGCGACATCGTGCTCTCTGCGTCAGAGCAGGTGGGTGAAGCGGCAGTCATCGAACCCAACGGACTCCCCGCCAGCCTGGAGTGCCGGGACATTTTCTTTCAATACTCATTGTTCGAGAAAAATGTCATTGATGGCATGAGCCTGAAAGTGGAAGAGGGGGAATCGGTCGCGATAATTGGTCCTTCAGGCTGCGGAAAGTCGACGATATTCAATGTGATTTTAGGGATCTACCAAGGTGCCAAGGGACGCATCCTGATCGGTGGAGAAGATGTCAGGACGCTGGGTATTGAAAATGTCAGGTCGATACTGGGGACCGTGCTGCAGGACGATATTCTCTTCGGTGGTTCCGTTTTTGAAAATATTGCCGGGTTCGATAGCGAAGCCGATCAGGACTGGGTCATGACATGCGCCCGCATGGCTAACATCGCCGATGAAATCGATGCAATGCCCATGAAGTACTACACCTTGGTCGGTGATATGGGGACGGTACTTTCTGGCGGTCAAAAGCAGCGCATTCTACTGGCCCGTGCGCTCTACAAACGACCGCGAATACTACTGCTCGATGAAGCGACAAGTCACTTGGATGTTTCAAATGAACGAGCCGTCAGCCGCGCTATTCAGTCATTGAAAATCACACGCATCATTATCGCCCATCGACCTGAAACCGTGCTGTCAGCGGACAGGATCCTGCTGATGAGCGAAGGAAAGATTAGCGCGACACTTTCACCGGCGGAAGCTGGCGAGTATCTGCGCGCGATGAATAACAATTAAGCCATTCTGGATAAGGGATTATGGTCAGTATCATTGAAACTATTAAGTTGCCTGCCTTGGACAATTGCAAAGGGGGCTTTGAAATTTTCAGGTGCCAGGGTGAACCGGACCGCCTGATGGATGCGATCATGCAAAGTCTCCGGGTTTTCTTCGTCTTGCCAGGCTGGAGGGTGGATCGTGCGCCGCAACATATTGTCTTTGCACGCCATGGCGCCGAGATCACGGTAGCGGTCAAGTCGGCCGGAGCGACCGCCGGGGCAGTCTCGTCACCCTTTGCGGCTCGCCATCCGACGACGGATATTGTAATCGTAGGGCGCGATCTGGATGCTGACGCCGATCAGTCCTATCAGTTGGCCGTGGACTTCCTGCGGGTGTTCAGCTCTTCGTATTCAAGCGATGAAGTCAAGTTGATTTGCGGTGGCTTTCCCTTGCTTACGCAGGTGGCGGCAAAACTGGACTTTGCCGATGAAAATGTTGCACTGATCTTTCGCGATCACTTTCTGGAGGACAACCTTGCGTTCCTGCTGTCCTGTCGGGATTCCGGAATCAACCCGCGCTGGATTTTTGCACTTTCCAAGGGTGACCGCACGTTGAAGCGGGACAGGATTGCAAGCTATCTGAAGAGCTTGCATTTCAATGTTGGTGTTTTCGATAACGCCGTTTTCGACGCCAAGGTGTTCGATGAAAACACTTCTTCGGTCTACGGTCTGCTCGAGCAGTTTGTCATGCAGGCCAAGGCCGCCGGCAAGCGCGTCATATTAATCGACGATGGCGCGTTGATGCCGACCATGTTCGGTCAGCGCCAGCATTTGATCGATTTTGTCATCGAGTTGACCATTATCGGGATCAAGCGCCTGAACGGACTCGGTGCGCTAAGCATGCCGGTGCTGGATCTGGCGCGCTCCAGGTTGAAGACTGCACTGGTCTATCCGGAAATCGCCGATGCATGTTTCCGCAGGGTCAGGCACATGCTGTGCGATGAAAAGTTTTCTGGGCGGACAGTAATCATCGCCGGTTATGGGAATGCCGGGCGTCCGCTAGCCGAGAAGTTTCGCTCCATCGGGTGCCAAGTTGTCGTGGTCGATGTCAACAAAATCCCCCTGATCTGTGCGGCTGAGGAAGGCTTCCGGACGTTCTCTTCCTTGAGGAAGGCACTTGAGCGACACAAGCCAATGTTGGTGGTCGGCTGTTCTGGCGAGGTATCCATCGGTGCCGAAGATCTCGAGTTAATTCCAGACGGCTGCTACCTAACCGGTATAGCGACCCGGGATCTTTCGGCCATCCGTAAGAATCTCGGTGAGCAGCAGATCACAGAGATTCCGCGATTCGGTACGGAGTATCGGTTGTCAGCGGATCGAGTGTTTTATCAACTCGGCGATGGACGTTCGGTGAACCTCTTTGAGTCCGATTCGATTCCAAACAAGGCTGGTGACATCTTCCGAGCGGCGGTGCTGATCATGCTGGCGTCGGGCATTGAGAAGCCTCGTTCATTCGAGGCTGGTATCAACTTGAAAGTTGTCGATGACCTTCTGCAAGACTCGGGAATTTTTGACTTGTACTACGAAACCTATCTTGACCAGGCCGGGGATGCATGATGAGCAGCGGTGAACAATGGATTGTCTTTGACTACGGCGGAACGCTTGCTTCGTCCAGCCCTCGGATTACCTGCGACAACCTGGGAGATTATTTTTCGCGTTTGTTGCCTGCATCGCTTGAGGAAGCGTTCCGCGCCGCGCTGGAACGCACTTGGCATGAGGCTGCCGAGCGTGGAAGATCACTTGCCCTTGATGTGAGCCTCTGTTCGATACTGCACGACGTCTTGCGCGAGCTCAATGTTCCATTCATAGGGACACAGAACATTGTCGACTCGTTCCTGCGCCAGCTGGGGGATGGGATTGTCACGCCCTCGGCTGCGGCAGCCGTGCACGAACTCAAGCGCATGGGATACAAGATCGGGTTGGCATCCAACACGCTGCGATCGTCTAAGGTCCGTAGGGAGTCTTTACGACAGGCCGCGATCGATGATGCGTTCTCCGCAATCATCATCTCTAGTGAAATCGGTTTTAGAAAGCCGCACCCGGTCTTCTTCGAGATTTTGCTAAGGCGGATTGGTGCTTCTCCCGAGCAGGTGATATTCGTTGGCGACACCTGGCACAAGGATGTCTTGGCACCGGTAGAGTCAGGCATGCGCGCCATCTGGATGGCCGGCTCGAATCAGGCCGATCCGGCAAGTGTCCTGCATTCGACTCCTTTCGTGACCGATCTCTCACAGTTGCCCTCGGTATTGCCCTTGGTGCTGGCCGAAATGCGTCTGCCATGTTGATGCACTTCAGACCTACAGCGCTGAAGCTCCGTGGTTCCTGTGCCATCGCCGTGTGCCAACAACATGCGGCGTCTGGTGGATTAGCTCTGTTGGCAACGACCGGAATGCTTTTGGCAGCTTGCACAGGAACCGCGGAGCAGGCGTCATCGATTGTGACGCCCAGTGCGTGGACCTACAGTCAGCACGGTAGCACGGGGCTTCCCGATGAGGGAGGCCAAGCCTGGTGGCGACGTTTTGATGATCCAAAATTGAACAGGCTCATCGACTCGGCGCTTGCGCGGAACACCGATCTGGCCAAGGCCGCGCTAAACGTAAAGGAAGCGCAGCTTATCTCGGAACTTGAAGGCGATCCTCTTCGATTCGGTCCTCAAGCTTCTCTGAGTGCTGTAACAGGGCGACGCCTTGACAACGGCTCCGGCATACGCGAACGGTCCAGTTCATTGCAGGCCCGCGCAAGCTACACGCTTGACCTGTGGGGTCGCCTGGACCAACAGAGAGACATTGCCCGCTGGGCATTGGAGGCTTCGGAGTTTGATCGACAGACAGTGCGTCTGAACACCATTGCCACGACGGCGGACCTGTATTGGAAACTGGCCTATTTCAATCAGCGTGTCGATTCAGCGGAAAAGTCTTTGGCGACGGCCATGCGTACGCAGCTTCTGGTTCAGGCACAGTCAATCGCTGGCGCTGTCTCGGCGTTGGAAAGGCGTGAAGCGGAGCAGACGGTACTGACTCAGCGCAGCAGTCTTTCACAACTGCGCCAAGCGCAGGTCGAGACACGCAATGCACTGGCTGTGCTATTTGACTCGGCTCCCGGCAACGACGTGCTTTTGCAGATCTTGGGTGACGAGCCGCAGAAGTTGCCTGACGGGGAGTTACCTAGTGTGCAGGAAGGCTTGCCCGCGGCATTGCTCGGACGTCGTCCCGACCTGCGTTCAGCCGAGTTAGCGCTGCACCAGAGTCTGGCCAATGTCGATGTCGTTCGTACCAGCTACTACCCTAACCTATCGCTGACAGGAGCCTTGGGCAGCACCAGCAATTCACTGGCGGATCTGCTCGCCAATCCAACGGCAACATTGGGTACAGGGGTCTCTCTGGCATTCCTTGATCTAAAAGCGATGCGGCGCGATACGCAAGTTGCGCAGGTTCAATACGAGGCGTCAATCATCCAGTTCCGCCAGACGCTGTACCAGGCGTTCGCCGACGTAGAGAACGCGCTTTCGTCCCGCGCCCACCTGACAGAGCAGGCCGAACTTCAGGCGCAGAACCTGGTGGCTGCCAGAGAGGCAGAACGCTTGTATGCAATACGTTACCGGGCTGGTGCGGTCGCATTGCGCATGTGGCTCGACGCGCAAGAGTCGTTGCGCAATGCCGAGCTACTCTTGGCTCAGGCACGGCTGAGCCAGCTTCAGAATCTCAATACGTTGTACCTGTCCCTCGGCGGAGACATGACAGCGCCATCTAAGACCACGGCCGAATAAATGACAGATAGGCGCAGCATGAAGATCACCGTTTTTGGCACAGGCTATGTTGGACTCACCCAGGCTGTTTGCCTGGCGGACGTCGGGCACAATGTATGCTGCGTTGATGTGGACGAACACCGTATTGCTCAGCTCAACCAAGGCGCTTCACCTCTGCATGAGCCCGGCATGGTGGTCCTGCTACAGCGAAATCTTTCGGCAGGGCGTCTGCATTTCACCACCGAACCCGCGAAAGGTGTGGCCTTTGCCGAGATACTCCTTATCGCTGTGGGCACTCCTTCCGATGAAGACGGTAGCGCCGACATGCAGTATGTGTTCGACGTCGTCGACACCATCGCCCGATTTGCG
Organism: Pseudomonas sp. NPDC087615; assembly: GCF_044743445.1. Taxonomy (NCBI): domain Bacteria; kingdom Pseudomonadati; phylum Pseudomonadota; class Gammaproteobacteria; order Pseudomonadales; family Pseudomonadaceae; genus Pseudomonas; species Pseudomonas sp. NPDC087615. The sequence continues at coordinate 36,175 of NZ_JBIUWM010000052.1, forward strand.
ACCGGCGCCAAGCTGATCATTAACAAGTCCACCTCTCCTGTAGGGAGTGTCCAGAGCATCAGGGCCCGCTTGCAGGAGATCATGGCGAAGGCGCCCCGACGCCCGCAAATGCAAGTGGTCGCGAACCCTGAGTTTCTCAGGGAGGGTTCGGCGATCGAGGACTGCATGCATCCTGAGCGCATCATCGTCGGCATCGATGGCGAGTGTGGCACTGAGCTACTTGCAACGCTGCACGGACTTTACGGCTCCTTCTACCGTGGCCAAGAAACACTGATGGTCATGGATAGTCGCAGTGCAGAACTGACCAAGTATGCCGCGAACGGCATGCTCGCCACTAAGATTTCCTTCATTAACGAGATGGCCAACCTGGCCGAGCGTCTAGGCGCCGACATCGAGATGGTACGCAGGGGCATAGGTTCTGACTCACGTATTGGCCATGATTTCATCCATGCCGGCTGCGGCTATGGAGGCTCCTGTTTTCCGAAGGACATCCGCGCATTGCAGCACATGGCCGCCAGCGCGGAGTACCAGCCTCGGTTACTGGAAGCAGTGGAGGCGGTCAATCGCCGACAGAAGCGTAGAGTCTTCCAGAACATTCTCCATCACTATCACAGTGACCTCAGTGGCAAGGTATTTGCTCTCTGGGGATTGGCCTTCAAGCCCAACACCGACGACATGCGCGAGGCCCCCAGTCGGGTGTTGCTGGAGGATCTCTGGGCAAGAGGAGCCCGTGTACAAGCCTTCGACCCGGAGGCCATGCAGGAAGCGCGACATCTGTACGGAGAACGCAACGATCTGTATTTGGCGAACACCAAGGAAGAAGCTCTGGAGGGGGCCCATGCCTTGGTGATTCTCACCGAGTGGTCGGCGTTTCGCATGACCGATTTCGGCCTTGTTCGCCGAAGCCTGCGGGACAGTGTGGTGTTCGACGGCCGCAACATGTTCCATCCGGCGAAACTGGAACGTGAAGGCCTGGCCTACTATTCAATAGGTCGAGCCAGTGTCGGACTGGACGCGCCATCTGCGTCAGGCAGTAGTCTGCCTGGAGCCGACGCTGACGTTCAGCGGCTGGCATTTCCGCGAGGTGAAGGGTGAAGCGTTGACCGGGGAAACCGATGGGCCAGCCATTGAGCCGCGTAATCAAGAATCCGGGATGCCGATGCAGTTAAGCGAAGCAGAAGGCAATACGGAGCATGGTGTTATACGCCAGTCATGCTGTGATCCCGCGCGGTCGGAGACCCTGTGCACGTCGGGAAGTCACCGGCCCAGCCAGGGCGACGGCTTTCCGGCTTGTGCGGAAAAAGTATTGTCCATCGCAGAATTTCAAATTTTGTCCGCCAACAACCCGGGCAACGCCAGTCTTCCGAAAGCCGTTTTTAGATACGGTGACAGAGTGCGCCATCAAACGACAAATACTCTTCAAAACTGGGACGCTTAACATTGAGGTTATTCTTGAGAACGCCGACTCGGTATGTGTCTTGTACCCCAGTTCCTTTGCAGGTAATGCATTGGCCGTTTGCGTAAAACTGTAGGTCTCCTTTAACGCAAACGCAGGGGCGGATTCTGAGAGTCATGGTCGAAGCCGGATTCTATTGAGTGGTCTCGGTTCTGAGCGCTCATCTTGTATGGTATGTAGGTTTGGCGCAATACCTGTAGACGCTAGCTGCGCTCTCCTTGCGCAGTCGCCGACGGTCATCACAATGGGGGTCGATTCTGTGCCATACCTGATGCGAAATTGCACCCTACTTGACCACCCGTTTGCGTTGCATATGACCACCTATTTGCATTGGACTTGATCAGATTTTTGAAAGGACTCCTCAGAGCAGAAGGACTTTGCCGGGGGGGGGGGCGCAATACTTCTATGCGTTTATCATCACACAGCCTGACATTGATAAGCCTAAACCTGCTATTCCTCCCAAGGTTTGAAGGCACAACCTCCGTGGCCGCGGTTGTTTAGTGGCCACCTTACGAACGCTTTCCTCTGTCACCAGGCTGGTAGCGTTGGATGGTTCATGGCTGCCTCGATAGGCATAAGAATTCATTGGCACCACTTCACAATTCACATGAATGCTGACATCGACTGGAGAGGCTGATGGATTCTGCTGGAACTCGCACCAAGAACACGGTGGAGAACACACTCACGATAGGGCAAATCATGCGGGGTCGATTAAGCGATTTTGATGTGCAAGGCACTTCGATTGAAGCTGATGGTGACCGACTGCTTGTTACCCACAATTTTGAAGGGGCATTAGAGGTCTACCGAAGCATCGAATCGCCCGGGCGGCCATTACGAGAGAAAATGGCTTACTCACTTTGGGCGCTTGGGAACGAGGGTGCCTGGACGATCCTTGGCGATGGTTTGGATTCGACCACAGAAGACGGCATTGCCATGGAGCTTCGCGCATTTGCCATGACCATGTTCAAGTCCGGGGCCAGTGACACACCTGTCGGTGTGCTCGTGGATTATGTACTGGCGCGCAAGGACCAGCTCCCATCAGTCATTCAATTGTTGTCATCGGCGATTTACGTGGCCGTATCGATGCGTTTGAATCGCGCTGAAGGACTACCTCTCTACCCCGCAAGTTGTGCCAAGGCCGTCACCGCCCTAAGGGAAATTTCCAAGCCGTACGCTGATTGCATGGAAGCGTTCGCATTGGCACGTCAGGTATACCTGAGTGGGGCCGACTCTCGGCCACTACATGATCTGATTGAGCAGATCGATCTAAAGCAGTGCCCGGTGCTCGGCTTTGTGTTCACTGCAGCATTGCTGGCCGAGAATAAGGGGGTGGCTCGGGAGGTCATTTCTGAGCTGTGCTCTCGGTACAATGGGCATGCAGAGCTGACCGCCACGGTCGCCATGGCTGCGATTCAAGCGTGTGATCTGGAGTTTCTTGACGAATTACCGGCCGAACTTCGGGAAATTGCCATGTTGTTGCCTGGGCTTCAAGTGTTACAGGCGATGACTAATGGAGACACCAATGGGTTGGTGTCCGCGATCGAGAAGCTGAAAAATGATGATGGCCCATTCATAAGCCAGGAAATGGCCATACATGAGCGTCTATTAAAAATCACATGGCGGGCATGGGATACAGGAACTTGGACAACACCCCATTCACTTGTGGCTGAATGGGCGCCCCAACTCGTCCCGTTACTGGCAGAGGGGGAACTCCGTGACTGGATTCTGGTGGAAGCCGCAGGTATGGGTGGCTACGATCTGAAATCCCTGACCAAATACTATTGTGAGCTCTTTAACCGTGAGCCGACATCGGCCAACCTCACGCTTATGTACGATGACCTTCCTCTTGATCAGCTTGATGATCAGGCACTTATTAAATACATCTTTGATGAAGCCACAGACGAAGACCCGTACTGTTCTCTCCTCGATCCTGAGTTTGCGCCGGATCTGGAACCGTTCTTCAAACGAGGTATTGCTGACGCACTGATTGCCAAAGCCGCCACCCTCACCGGAAACGCCAAGGATGATTATCATCGGGTGCTAACCCAGTGGGGGCTAGTCCGACGACCAGAGAGTATCGTCGTATTCGATTTTGAGCGGCGCCTTCTGGGAACCGAACTGCCTGAAGGAGTGCTCGAACACCTTGAATCAGTCAGGGCATCTATGGGCGGTGCCAGCGGCTCTCAGTTGGTGTATTTGCAATCACAGCTCGACAGGTTGTCCGCAGAGATCGCCCGGGCGACCCCAGTTTCAGCCGCAGAGGAGGCAGTTGCCGTCGCAATTAATGAAATTTTGAACCTGCAGGCGCACCACCTCAGTGAGGCGGGGCTAAAGCGAGTCAGTGCGCTGACCAAACGTTATGGGGCACCCAGCCTGCTTGCGGAGTTGCGCGCACTGGCCAAGGTTTCAAACACGACTCTAGGAACCGATGTCGTCGACGCTTTGGCAAATCACATGGTTCGCCAGCAGGGAACACTGACCACACGCCGCAGCTACCTCGCCGGCATTCTTCGCAAGCGATTGGTTAATCTGAAAAGCGACTGGCTCGACCAGCAGGTGTCCAGGTGCTTGAACCGTGGGGTCGACATTGAGCAGATGATCGAGCTGGCCAAAGGGGTAGACACGTGGGACGACTGGCTGGCAGGTCTTGAAAGACTGCGCCCTTACTGAGTTGGACAAGCGGTTGCGCTAGCCGACACAGCCCATCATCGGCACCGAATGATTCGACGACTGAGAAGGTTCATGCCGCAGGAGAGTGCAGGCCTTCATCCGGATCTACTCTTCCACATGTGGCACTATCCATTCAGCCGCCAGGGGATGCTTAGTGAAAGGAGTCATCGATCTCATCCGGGCGGTTATAATCTACCCGACCGCGTGCTCTTCGGTACGGGTCGAAACGCAGTCTATGCGCGCTGAGCCAGGCCTGCCATTCATCACTTCCCAGTCGCCACTCCCCAATCACATCGGCATCCGATTTAGCTTTGAATGAAACGGATAAGGTGCCTTCCTGAATTGCTTTGAAAAGGTGAGCTACCCCTTCCCCTGACATGAAGGGATGACGAAGTGCATCACTCAAGGAGAGGGTGCTCGAGCTTGATCGTCGATGTTTAATGCATGCGTTGGAGATGTCGAACGAGTTTGTATCGATCCACCACGATTGTCCCGCTGAGGGCCGACCGCCTCGGCAAGTAAAACAGCCGTTTTTGCATAGCACTTTGACGGTATTAACTGGCAGCTTTAGTTGATTGGCTGCTTGCGCAATATTCAACAAGGGAGGCAGGGTAGCGGCGAGGCGCCTAGCTTCTATCAGATCGACGGCAATGGTCTTGTTGCCGCATGCAGAGATGCCTTTGTATCCGTCAAGCTCGCCTTCGGCGATCAACCTTTTTAGCAATGGAACGTTAAGGTTGAGTGCCTTTGATGCGACCTCCAAGGAAGCCAGCTGCCTTGGCTCACTGGGTAAATGGAAGCCGAGATGCGAATTGCCACGAGTGCAATCTGAGTACAACGAATGCGTTTCAAGCTCAGAACGAACAAAATCAAAGACGGGGCTCGTAAGTCCCTCATAAATGTTCATTCTCAAACGATCTGCATGTCTCGCCGCTGAATTCCTCTTGGAGGTTGCAATACTGGCATCCAGTTTTTGAAGTGAGCAATGAAAGGAAGCTGGCCAGTCCGATAAGAGCTGGCCGGCAATCGATGTCATTTGATAAACGTTCTCTACCCGATGCAGATTGTTGCTTCTCTTCACTAACGTATTTCCAGCGCTGTATCCAAGGTCTGCTAACCACATTGCAATGCAGTGAAGGTCTAGAGGACCTAATTGGTCGACGGGGGAGAGGCCGTCGGAGTAGGTACCCCTCAGTCGCTTTTCAAATTCACAACACAACCACGCCGCCTCTGGAGAGGCGATGTGGTGCGCTGTTGTACAGTTGAAGATTGAGGCACCACAACGCAGGCATTTTTGGCATTCGATGGTTTGAAGGTTGAAAGGACTTGCGCAGTGGTGGCATCGATCCCTAAGCAAAATGTTATGTGAGGCGCATACAGTGTTCAGTGTCAGATCCCAGGTGGACTTGCCCCTACCAAACCGGACACCAACTCCCCGTTAAATTGATGCTGCCGCTAAGCGCCTGAACTCCCTCGGAGAGCGATAGTTCAAGGC
>NZ_JBIUWM010000053.1:0-10506 GCF_044743445.1 Pseudomonas sp. NPDC087615
CCATGCCGCCGACTTGCTCGCTTTGATCCGGGTGGACCAAAAAGATGATTTCGTAATGACGCATGAATGCTCCTTACGGGTTGTAGCCTGCCGCTCAAAAACGGTCAGACAAGGAGTGAATGACACTTATGGACTTGCCGGTGCGGGGCACATGCGTGCCTGCCGTGACAGCAAGGGGCGCAATTGTAGAGAAGGGACTGCAGAGGTGCAAGGCAATTGGTGATTATTTGAACAACCACCAATCCTGCCTTCACCACAAACCAATGTGGGAGCGGGCTTGCTCGCGAATGCGATACATCAGGCAACATTGTTGTCGACTGACACTGCGCTTTCGCGAGCAAGCCCGCTCCCACAATTGATTGCATACAACTTTATTTCTTGGCGGAGGCCTTGGCTTTGACGCCACGCTGGCGCTGCGCTTCGAACAGGCATACACCCGTCGCCACGGACACGTTGAGACTGCTGACGCTACCGGCCATCGGCAGGTTGACCAGATAGTCGCAATGTTCGCGAGTCAGGCGACGCATGCCTTTGCCTTCGGCGCCCATGATCAGGATGGTCGGGCCGGTCAGGTCCTGGTCATAAATGCTGACCTCGGCCTCGCCCGCCGTACCGACAACCCAGAGCCCACGCTGCTGCAACTTTTCCAGTGTGCGCGCAAGGTTGGTCACTGCCACCAGCGGAATCACTTCCGCCGCACCGCAGGCCACTTTACGCACGACGGGCGTCAGGGTCGCCGACTTGTCTTTGGGCACGATCACGGCGAGCGCACCAGCAGCATCCGCCGAACGCAGACAGGCGCCGAGGTTGTGCGGATCGGTCACGCCGTCGAGCACCAGCAACAGCGGCGCGCCTTCGGTGCGATCAAGCAACTCGTCGAGCATCGCCTCGCCCCAGACCTGGCTAGGACTCACGTCCGCGACCACGCCCTGATGCACGCCTTCAACCCAAGCGTCCATTTCACGTCGCTCAGCCTGACCGACCTGGACACGATTCTCATTGGCCAGTTCGATCAGAGTCTGCACACGCGGATCGTTGCGGCTTTCAGCCAGCCAGATCTGCTTGACGCGCTTAGGGTGGTGACGCAGCAACGCTTCTACCGCGTGAACGCCGTAGATTTTTTCCAACTGACTCATGACTTCGCCTTCGGTTTACGTGCTCCGCCACTTTTGGCTGGAGCAGAACCCGCCTTCGGCGGGCCTTTACGGTGCTTGCTCGGTTTGGCTGGTTTGCCGCCGGTCGCCTTTTCAGGCGCCGACCGCCCGGTCTTTCCCCCGGACGCCGCTTTACCACCGTTTTTGGCGTCGGAAAGCAGCGCTTTCTTCATTTCACGGCTTTTACGCAGCTCGGCGTTTTTCGCCACGGCATCGCTCGGGCGATAGGCTTCGGCAGCTTTTTCCTTGGCCGGACGACGACTGGCGGTTTTTGCCGGCGCCTTTTCTTCCGAAGCCTTGGACGCTGGAGCTGCAGTTTCGTGACCGCGTTTTTTGCGACCAATCGGTGCGCTGATGGTTTTTTCAGCCATCTCGAAGTCGATCTTGCGCTCGTCAAGATCGACGCGCATCACGCGCACTTCAACGGTGTCGCCGAGACGGAAGCTACGACCGGTGCGCTCGCCCGCCAGGCGGTGATGCACAGGGTCGAAGTGGTAGTAATCGCCCGGCAGCGCGGTGACATGCACCAGGCCTTCGACGTAGATATCGGTCAGTTCGACGAACAGGCCGAAACCGGTCACTGCGGTGATCACGCCCGGGAACGATTCGCCCACGCGATCCTTCATGAACTCGCACTTGAGCCAGTTCACTACGTCGCGGGTCGCTTCATCGGCACGGCGCTCGCTCATCGAGCATTGCTCGCCGAGTTGCTCCAGCGCCGCTTCGTCGTACGGATAGATGCGTGCCTTCGGAATGGTCATGGCACCGGCACGGCGAACGTGCGGGGTGTCTTGCTTGGAATGGATTACGCTGCGGATCGCGCGGTGCGTAAGCAGGTCCGGGTAACGACGGATCGGCGAGGTGAAGTGGGTATAGGCTTCGTAATTCAGGCCGAAATGGCCATCGTTTTCAGCGCTGTACACCGCCTGACTCAACGAACGCAGCATTACGGTCTGGATCAGGTGGAAATCCGGACGATCCTTGATGCTCGCCAGCAGTGCCTGATAGTCCTTCGGCGACGGACCGTCCTTGCCTTTGTGCAGGGACAGGCCAAGTTCGCCAAGGAAGGCGCGCAGCTTTTCCAGACGCTCCGGCGGCGGGCCCGCGTGAACGCGGTACAGTGCAGGGATTTCGTGCTTCTTCAGGAATTCGGCGGTGGCCACGTTGGCCGCCAGCATGCATTCCTCGATCAGCTTGTGAGCATCGTTACGGATGGTCGGACGGATTTCGGCAATTTTGCGTTCGGAACCGAAGATGATCCGGGTTTCCTGAGTCTCGAAATCGATCGCGCCACGCACATGACGGGCGGCCAGCAACACTTTGTAGAGCGAATAAAGCTGCTTGAGGTGCGGCACGACGTCGGTGTATTCGCCACGCAATTTACGCGCTTCGGCAACCTTCGGCGTTTCCAGCATCGCGCTGACCTTGTTGTAGGTCAGACGAGCGTGGGAATGAATCACCGCTTCATAGAAGCAGTAGTCAGTCATTTCGCCAGACTTGGAGATGGTCATCTCGCAAACCATGGCCAGACGATCGACATGCGGGTTCAGCGAGCAGAGGCCGTTGGACAACTGCTCTGGCAGCATCGGCACTACGCGCTCAGGGAAGTACACCGAGTTGCCGCGCACCTGGGCTTCGTTGTCCAGCGCCGAGCCGATTTTCACGTAACTGGAAACATCGGCAATCGCCACGTACAACTTCCAGCCACCGGAAAACAGACGCAGCTTGCCAGGCTTGGCTTCGCAATAGACCGCATCGTCGAAGTCGCGGGCATCTTCGCCGTCGATGGTGACGAACGGCAGATGGCGCAGATCGACGCGCTTCTCTTTGTCTTTATCTTCCACTTCCGGCTTGAGCTTGGCGGCTTCTTTGAGAACCGCTTCAGGCCAGACGTGCGGAATGTCGTAGGTACGCAGGGCGACATCGATTTCCATGCCCGGCGCCATGTAGTTGCCGACCACCTCAACCACATCGCCTTGCGGCTGAAAGCGTGGCGTCGGCCAGTGAGTGATCTTCACCTCAACGAACTGGCCGACCTGGGCGTTGGCATTGCGACCCGGGGTCACCAGCACTTCTTGCTGGATCTTCGGATTGTCCGCAACGACGAAGCCGATGCCGCCCTCTTCAAAGTAGCGACCGACAATGCTTTCGTGAGCACGGGTCACCACTTCAACGATCACACCTTCGCGGCGACCGCGACGATCGAGGCCGGAAACACGGGCCAGCGCGCGATCACCGTCGAACACCAGACGCATTTGCGCCGGGCTCATGAACAGGTCATCGCTACCGTCGTCCGGCACCAGGAAGCCAAAGCCGTCACGGTGACCGCTGATGCGACCGAGGATCAGGTCGAGCTTATCCACCGGTGCGTAAGTACCACGACGGGTGTAGATCAGTTGAGCGTCGCGCTCCATGGCGCGCAGGCGGCGGCGCAGGGCTTCGACCTGGTCTTCTGTGGTCAGACCAAACTCTTCGACCAGTTGCTCGCGGGCAGCAGGCGAACCCCGATCGGCGAGATGCGCCAGGATCAGTTCGCGGCTAGGAATAGGGTTTTCATATTTTTCCGCTTCACGAGCGGCCTCGGGATCGAGGGACTGCCAATCGGCCATTAGATAGTTTTCACCTTGTCTATATACGGGTTAGTTTGGCATAGGCGCCATCAAACGGGAAATTTCCGACTCTATAAGGCCCTTCTGAAGCCCTGTATCGAAGCTGGAAAGCCGTTTTGAACACCGCCGGTAAAAAAAACCATTTTTTTTGCCGGCAGGGGTTTACAGTTAAAAAGACGCTCCGTATAGTGCGCGCCATCGATGACGCAGATGCGCTGCCGATACTGCCCAGATGGTGAAATTGGTAGACACGCCAGCTTCAGGTGCTGGTGACCTTACGGTCGTGGAAGTTCGAGTCTTCTTCTGGGCACCAATTTAGAGCTTGAGACTAGATCAGTTTCAAGGCTCACACAAAACCCGCGAAAGCGGGTTTTTTGCATTCTAAGGAACGGTTTTCTTAAAACTGATTTATTAAAATTAAATCAGGGGTTTACAGATTAAAACGCGCTCCGTATAGTGCGCCACATCAACAGCGGCAACGCTAGCGATGATTGCCCAGATGGTGAAATTGGTAGACACGCCAGCTTCAGGTGCTGGTGACCTTACGGTCGTGGAAGTTCGAGTCTTCTTCTGGGCACCAATTCAAATTCAAGGTTAAGGCCTTGGATTTCACAGAAACCCGCGAAAGCGGGTTTTTGCGTTTCTGGCATTTGAAAATCCATTCCCCTCGCGATAGCAAACCTGTGCCCACGCCACAAGGCGCATTTGAGAAACAATATCGTTTATCATTGTTGCAAGTTTTTGCAATGCGACAGTGAGGAACCCTGCGAATGACGTTTCGAAATACCCTGCGCCGAGGCTTTACCTTCACCCTCCTCGGCCTGGCACTCGCCACCCCCCTCGCCCAGGCTGCCGATGCGGTTTCCCTGACTCTCTATAACGGCCAACACAAGGAAGTGGGCGACGCGATCGCCAAAGCCTTTGAAGCCAAGACCGGCATTCACGTCAATGTCCGCAAAGGCAGCAGCAATCAGCTCGCCAGCCAGATCATCGAAGAAGGCGACCGCTCCCCCGCCGACGTGATCTACACCGAAGAATCCCCTCCACTGAATAACCTCGGCGAACAGGGCCTGCTGGCCAAGACCGATGACGCCACCCTGGCCGTACTGCCGAAAAAATACGTCGCTGGCAACGGTACCTGGATCGGCGTCACCGCCCGCGTTCGAGTGGCCGCGTTCAACCCGACACTGATCGACGAAAAAGACCTGCCAACGTCGGTGATGGAATTCTCCGAGCCGAAATGGCAGGGCAAGATCGGCTTTGTGCCAACCAGCGGCGCCTTCCAGGAACAGGCCGTAGCAATCATCAAGATGCACGGTCGTGATGCCGCCGAAGAATGGCTGACCGGCCTGCGCGCTTTCGGCAAGACCTACAGCAACAACATGGTCGCGCTCAAAGCCGTCGAGAACGGTGAAGTTGCCGCTGTACTGGTGAACAACTACTACTGGTTTGCCCTGCAACGCGAGAAAGGCCAACTGGATTCCAAACTGCACTACTTCACCGGTGGCGATGTCGGCGGCTTGATTACCGTTTCCAGTGCTGCCGTGCTGAAATCCAGCGAACACCCAAAAGAAGCGCAGCAATTGCTCGCCTACATGGCCAGCGAAGAAGGCCAGCGCGTGATCACCCAAACCACCGCCGAATACCCGCTGCACAAAGGCATGGAATCGGATCGCGGCCTCAAGCCGTTCAGCGAACTGGAAGGGCCGAACGTCACGCCGGCCGATTTGGGCAATGCCGAAGAGGCACTGGAGTTGGAACGTGAAGTTGGCTTGAACTGATGACCGCATCGTTATCCGCCCCCGCCGCGCGCGGGGGCTACGTGCCACGGCGCAAGCGACCATCGATCTGGCTGGTGCTGCCGGTATTGTTATTGGTGGTCATGAGCCTGTTGCCGCTGGCCTACGTTGGGATAAAGACTTGGCAGGCCGGCTGGGCCGAGGCGCTGCATTTGTTGTGGCGCCCCTATGTCTTCGGTCTACTGCGCAATACGCTGGCCTTGATGGTCGGCGTGACTATCACCTGCGGCGTGATCGGTCTATCGCTGGCCTGGCTGCTGGAGCGCAGCAATCTGCCGGGGCGGCGTTTGTGGGGTGTGATCCTGTGCCTGCCGTTCGCGGTTCCGGCGTTTGTCAGCAGCTTCACCTGGGTTTCGCTGAGCGCACAGTTCGAAGGCCTCGGCGGGGCGATTCTGGTGATGAGCCTGTCGAAATACCCGCTGATCTTTCTGCCAGTGGCGGCAACTCTGCGCAATCTCGATCCTTCTCTCGAAGAGTCAGCCCGCACCCTGGGGCAGAATCGCTGGGGCGTTTTTTTCCGGGTCACCCTGCCCCTGCTCTGGCCGTCACTGCTGGCCGGCTCGCTGCTGATCGCCTTACACATGCTGGTGGAGTTCGGCGCGCTGTCGATCATTGGCCTGCAAACCTTTACGACGGCGATCTACCAACAATTCGAACTGGAATTCAGCAACGCCAATGCGGCAATGCTGTCCGCCGTGCTGCTCGCGCTGTGCCTGGTGCTGCTGTGGTTGGAACTGCGAGTGCGCGGCAAGGGCCGGCACGTGCGCACCGGGCAAGGTGCGGCGCGTCAGGCTGAACAGGTTCTGCTAGGACCTTGGGCGGCGGTCGGCCAGTTGTATTGCCTGATCCTGGCGATCATTGGCAGCGGGATTCCACTGGGCATGCTGGCGTACTGGCTGGCTGTGGGCTCTTCGGCTGCATTCCCGGTTGCGGCCATTACCGAGGCGCTGCTGTCATCGCTGGCGTTATCGCTGGGCGGCGCGGCACTGTGCCTGTTGCTGGCAGTGCCGGTCGGGCTGCTGGTGGTGCGCTATAAAGGCCAACTGGCGATCTGGGCCGAACGCTTGCCGTATCTGCTGCACGCGTTGCCGGGGTTGGTGATTGCGCTGACGCTGGTGTATTTCGCCCTGCATTACGTACCAGTGCTCTATCAGACGTCCGGCCTGTTGCTGATCGCTTATGCGCTGTTGTTCCTGCCGCTGGCTCAGGCTCCGATCCGCACGGCACTGAACAAGGCAGCGCCGCAACTGGAAGAGGCTGCACGCACAATGGGCGCATCGTCGTTTACGGCGTTTTGCCGGGTGACGCTGCCGATCATCTTCCCGGCATTGGGCGCAGCGTTTGCGTTGGTGTTTCTGGATGCGATGAAGGAATTGACCGCGACGTTGCTGCTGAGTCCGACCGGTCTCAATACGTTGGCAACCGAGGTGTGGGCGCATACGGCGAATGTCGAGTTTGCGGCCGCAGCGCCTTATGCGGCGCTGTTGATTGTGGTTTCTGGATTGCCGGTTTATCTGCTGACAACCCGGATGTACCTGAGCCGCTGAAACGGCCATCGCGAGCCGACTCACTCCCAGAGTGGAATGCATTCCCCTGTGGGAGTGAGCCGACTGGCAATCGGGCCTGAATCACGCCCTGAATTGCCCCAGGCTCGCCTTGAGCTGGGCCGCCAAACCATCCAGCACCTTGCCACTGGCCGTGGTCTCCACCACCGCTTGAGCGGCTTTCTCGGCTTGAGCATGAATCGTCTCGACCCGCCCACGCACTGCCTGAGCCCCTTGCGCCTGATGCGCCGCCGCCTGCGTGGCCAAACCAATTGCCGCGTGCACCTGTTCGACCGACACCTGCACAGATTGCTGTAAGCGCGCGCTATCACGCAGCACCAGCAAACCTTCGCTGGCCTGACGCCCAGCCTGACCAATCGCCTCCACCGCCTCACGCGCGCCCTGCTGCAAAGCCACAATGTGCGCTTGAATGTCGCCGGTAGAACTCTGGGTTTTACTCGCCAGCGCACGAACCTCGTCTGCCACCACGGCGAAACCGCGCCCGGTCTCGCCCGCCCGCGCCGCTTCGATAGCAGCGTTCAGCGCCAGCAAATTGGTTTGCTCGGCAATCCCGTGAATCACTGTCAGCACTACTTCAATCTGCTCGCTCTGCTGCGCCAGTCGCTCGATGACTTTTGCCCCGGTATCGACCTGTCCGGCGAGCGCCTCGATCAGGCTGCCGACCTTGGCCGACGTACGGGTGTTTTCATCGGTGGCCTGTCGAATGTCGACCACCTGCTTCAACGCCGCCTGCATGGCATGGCTTTCCGATTGCGCCTCATCAGCCATTTGCGACAGTGCGCGCAGACTTTCCGCCACTTCGTCGCGCTGCATCCCGGCCGCTGCATCCGCGCCGGCATTGCGCAGGGTCATCGCACCGATTTCCACACCAGTGCGCTGAGCCACGTCGCCCGCCTCGCGCACGATCGGCTGCAACTTATCCACAAAGCGATTGACCGCCGAGGCCATGTCGCCGATCTCATCCTTGCTGTTGATTTGCACACGCTTGGTCAGATCGCCCTCACCCGCAGCGAGATCATCCATCGCAGCATTGAGCATCTTCAGGCGATTGACCACACGATGACCCAGCACCACGGCCAACAACAGCAGCACACCAGCACCGACCAACGCCAGGCCCATGCCGATCCGCCAGCGCAGAGTTGCAGCGGCGTCCTGCACGGTACTGGCGGTATTGGCTTTCATTTCTGCCGCAGTCGACTGCGCCGATTGCAGGCGCGCGCGCATCGCGGTCGCACTGTCGGCTGCCGCGCCTTTGAGGCTGTCACCAACCAACTGATCACTGCTGGCGATCAACGCCGAGAAGCGTTTATCCAGCGCCGCCAGATCGGTCTCTACGGACGCCGTGGAGACCCCCATCAACACCTTGCCGATTTCCACGCCATTGGGATTGATCGACGCTTCGAGGTAATAGACCGAAGGGTCGTTCTTCGCCGCATTCAGCACTTTATCCAGCGCACGCTCACCTTGACCCTTTTCCAGCAAGGCCTTGTTGATCGGGTTTTCGCGGTTGAGATAACGGGTCAGGTGCTGACCGGTCGCATCGTCGTACACAACGAACAGCACGTTGGGGTTGCGCTGGGCGCGACGGGCGAATTCGGACAAAGTCGGTACATCGCTATCCCACATGGCGCGAGGAGCAACGGAAGCCAGCAATTGGGCCATGTCATTGGCCGAATCCTGCAGATCCTTTTCCAGTGTCGCGCGAAGTTGTGCCTGCTCTTCCTTCAAACGCGACGACAGACCAGCGGTCAGCCGCTGACGAGTGTTGGCGGACAAGGCGTCAAGACTCGACGTGACTTCACGCCCAGCCTGCTCCAGTTCGCCGGAAAGTTTCTGGCTGTCAGCACCGAGCCGCACCGCCAGATCAGCCTCCAGCGCGGTGACCGTGCTCCGTGTCAGGGCGACAGCCACCAACACCTGCACCAAAAGGGCGATACCAAGGGTAACGAATACAGGCCGCAATAAACGGCTTTGTAACAGTGAGAGAACGGCCGACACTGTGAATACCTCTACTTCTGACGCCATTAATTTGATGGCACTCTTGTAGACAGAATCACAGCAAAGGTCATGCCGTCCAACAGGCATAAACGACAAAGGCCCCAATTAAGGGGCCTTTGTTTTTTACATCAACGACTTATCAAGCAAACGGATGGCGCAGAACGATGGTTTCGTTGCGATCCGGGCCCGTCGAAATAATGTCGATCGGCGCGCCGACCAGCTCTTCGATGCGTTTGATGTAGTTACGCGCAGCCTGTGGCAGCTCTTCCAGGGTCTTGGCACCCAGGGTCGATTCGCTCCAGCCCGGCATCTGCTCGTACACCGGCTCAAGGCCAATGTAGCTATCAGCGTCAGTTGGTGCATCGATCACTGCACCATCAGCGTTCTTGTAGCCAACGCAGATGTTGATGGTTTCCAGACCGTCCAGTACGTCCAGCTTGGTCAGGCACAGGCCCGAGATGCTGTTCACATCGATAGCGCGACGCAAGATGACGGCGTCAAACCAGCCGCAACGACGGGCACGACCGGTGGTTGCACCGAACTCGTGGCCACGTTTGGCCAGGAATGCGCCAACATCGTCGAACAGTTCAGTCGGGAAAGGTCCCGAACCCACACGAGTGGTGTAAGCCTTGGTGATGCCGAGGATGTAGTCCAGGAACATCGGACCAACACCGGAACCAGTGGCGATGCCACCAGCCGTGGTGTTGGAGCTGGTGACGTACGGGTAGGTACCGTGGTCGATGTCCAGCAGCGAGCCTTGGGCGCCTTCGAACATGATGTCTTTGCCGGCGCGACGCAGGTCGTGCAGTTCGGCAGTGACGTCGAGCATCATCGGCTTGAGCAGCTCAGCGTATTCCATGCACTCGTCGAGAGTCTTCTGGAAGTCGATGGCCGGCTCTTTGTAGTAATTGACCAGTACGAAGTTGTGGTAATCCAGCAACTCGCCCAGCTTGGCGGCGAAACGCTCGCGGTGGAACAGGTCACCGATGCGCAGACCGCGACGTGCAACCTTGTCTTCGTAAGCCGGGCCGATGCCGCGACCGGTCGTACCGATCTTCAGCTCGCCACGGGCCTTTTCACGAGCCTGGTCCAGCGCAACGTGGTAGGACAGGATCAGCGGGCAAGACGGGCTGATACGCAGGCGCTCGCGCACCGGCACGCCTTTCTCCTCCAGCTTGTTGATTTCCCGCATCAGCGCGTCAGGTGCAACCACCACGCCGTTACCGATCAGGCACTGCACGCCTTCGCGCAATACGCCCGACGGGATCAGGTGCAAGACGGTTTTTTCGCCGTCGATCACCAGGGTGTGACCAGCGTTGTGGCCACCTTGGTAGCGCACTACGGCGGCAGCATGTTCGGTCAGCAGATCAACGATCTTGCC
>NZ_JBIUWM010000053.1:10516-15496 GCF_044743445.1 Pseudomonas sp. NPDC087615
GCACAACGACAGTCGTACCCATACCACTTGTCCACAGACGCGCAACCGCGCTGCCGGCGATGGCCGGCAGGAAAACTCAAGAAGCCAGTGGCGATACTTGCCAAAGCCCGTTCTGCTGAATCAATTGCCGGTCGCAGTCCGCATCACGGGCGGCGGCCAAAGGTTGTCCAGGCAACGCCTGAACAACACGCTGACCCACACAGCGCAACTGGCAAACCAGCTGCCAGAGTGCCGCATCCGTACTGTCAGGCATCCAGATACCGCCAGACGGTAGCTCGATTTCAGCACGCCCCAGGGTCACCAGGGTTTTCAAATCGGTAGAGAAGCCGGTCGCCGGACGGGCGCGACCGAAGTCAGCACCGATGTCGTCGTAACGACCGCCCTGAGCGATGGACTGGCCAACGCCCGGCACGAACACCGCGAACACTACACCGGTGTGGTAGTGGTAGCCGCGCAGCTCGCCCAGATCAAAGTACAGCGGCAACTGCGGGAAGCGCGCCGACAGACGCTCAGCGATTGCCAACAAATCTTCCAGTGCCGCCAGCACCGGCGCCGGCGCATTGGCCAGACGCTCACGGGCGGCGACCAGCACTTCGCGGCCACCACACAGGTCGACCAGCGCACGCAGCATGCCGGACAGATCGGCCGGCAAGCCTTCGGTCAAAGTAATGACCTCGTCGATCGCCTTGCGTTGCAGCGCATCGAACAACTGCTGCTCAACTTCACCGGACAGGCCGGCGGCGCGCGCCAGACCACGGTAAATGCCGACATGGCCAAGGTCCATGTGCACATCAGGCACATCGGCCAGGTGCAGCATGGCCAGCATCAGGCTGATCACTTCAACGTCGCTGCTCGGACTAGCATCGCCGTACAACTCGGCCCCCAACTGGATCGGGCTGCGCGAAGACGACAGTGCACGCGGCTGGGCATGCAGCACGCTGCCGGCATAGCACAGACGACTCGGGCCTTCGCGACGCAGGGTGTGTGCGTCGATGCGCGCCACTTGTGGCGTGATGTCGGCACGGAACCCCATCTGCCGGCCCGATTGCGGGTCGATGACCTTGAAGGTACGCAGATCCAGATCCTGGCCCGCGACTGTCAGCAGGTATTCCAGGTACTCTATATGGGGGGTCACGACAAACTCGTAACCCCAGCTCTGGAACAGATCCAACACCTGACGACGCGCCACTTCAATGCGCGCAGCTTCCGGTGGCAGTACTTCTTCGATGCCATCTGGCAGCAGCCAGCGGTCTACCGTTGCCATTACGCCTTCCCCTTTGATCCGGGCGGCCAGCACTAGGGCGAGCCTTGAGTGAAGCAGAAAATGATCGGGCCATTCAAAACGCACGCGCATGAACGACGCAGCGAAAGGCCTGATACCGGCCTCGCCCATCACTTTCCTCGAAAAACTGTCGAGCTATTCAGCCCGATGTTCTGCAGCAAAAACAGCAATCAAACGTGCAGACGCAAAAAAGCCGGGAATTTCCCGGCTGCCGCATCATACACACGTTTTCCCAAAGGATCACCCCGCCCGAGATTTTAGCCGCCGGGCGGAGTGATTCAGGTCAACGTCGTATCAAGGCTTGGACTTTTCCAGGTAACGGAAAAAGTCGCTGCTTGGGTCGAGAACCATGACGTCGGATTTGTTTGCGAAGCTTTCACGGTAGGCGCGCAGGCTACGATAGAAAGCGTAGAACTCCTGATCCTGACCATAGGCCTTGGAGTAGATCGCAGCAGCCTGGGCATCACCGTCACCGCGAACCTCTTCGGATTCACGATAGGCTTCAGCCAGCAAAACGCGGCGTTGACGATCGGCGTCGGCACGGATGCCTTCAGCCAGCTCGTTACCCTTGGCGCGGTGCTCGCGAGCTTCACGCTCACGCTCGGTGCTCATACGCTCGAACACGCTGCGGTTAACTTCTTTCGGCAGATCAATACCCTTGACCCGGACATCGACCACTTCAATACCCAGCTCTTTCTCCGCCATCGTGTTCAACGAAGCAGTGATATCAGCCATCAGCGCATCGCGCTCACCGGATACCACTTCATGCAGGGTGCGTTTACCGAACTGGTCACGCAGGCCGGATTCCAGGCGACGGGACAGACGCTCGTCGGCGATCTGCTTGAGGCCGGAAGTCGCGGTGTAGAAGCGCTCGGCATCTTTCACGCGCCACTTGGCGTAGGCATCGACCATCACGGCTTTCTTTTCCAGGGTCAGGAAACGCTGCGTCGGTGCATCCAGCGTCATCAGACGTGCGTCGAATTTACGCACCTGGTTAACGTAAGGCACTTTCACATGAAGGCCCGGCTGAACATCAGCCTCTACCACGCGACCGAATTGCAGCATAACCGCGCGCTCGGTCTGAGACACGATGTAGAAGCAGTTCCAGCCAACCAATACCACAACGACGCCAACGATCAGGGCGATCAGCGATTTATTGCTCATCAGCGGGTCTCCCTTGTACGCGACTGCGGCAGGTCAGTGACATGCGGCGTGACATCCGAGTTTTTACTGGCAGCAGCCGAACCGGTGACCGGTGCATTGCTACCCGAACCGCTCTGAATCATCTTGTCCAGCGGCAAATACAGCAGGTTGCTCTGGCCGTTCTTGTTACCAGTCACGAGCACTTTGCTGGTATTGCTGAAGATTTCCTGCATGGTGTCCAGGTACAGACGCTCACGGGTAACTTCAGGTGCCTTGCGGTATTCGGCGACCAGTTTAGTGAAGCGATCTGCCTCACCCTTGGCGCGAGAGACCGTTTCGTCGCGGTAACCGTTGGCATCCTCAAGGATACGCTGGGCCTGACCACGCGCTTCCGGCACGACGCCGTTGGCGTAGGTTTCTGCCTGGTTACGCGAACGCTGCTCGTCTTCACGCGCGCGGATCACGTCATCGAAGGCTTCCTGCACTTCACGCGGGGCTGCCGCGTTCTGCACGTTCACCTGAGTAACGGTGATACCGGTGCGATAGGTATCGAGGAAGCGCTGCAGACGCTCCTTGATTTCGCTGGCCATCAACTCACGACCTTCGGTCAGCACCTGGTCCATGGCGGTCGAACCCACCACATGGCGCAGGGCGCTGTCGGTCGCATGCTGCAAGCTGATTTCAGGTTGATCGACGTTCAGCACGAAGTCCTGAAGGTTGCTGATCTTGTACTGCACGGTCAGCGGCACTTCGACGATGTTCTCGTCTTCGGTGAGCATCTGGCCCTGCTTGGTGTAGGCACGCTCACGCGTGACGTTTTCCATGTACTTTTTATCGATCGGCGGGAAGTAGATGTTCAGACCCGGGCCAACGGTTTCGTAGTATTTGCCGAAGCGCAGCACGACGGCTTGCTCCTGCTCGTCCACCACGTAGACCGCGCTGTACAGCCAGACAGCCGCCAGTACGACCAGGCCGATGCCGAGCAGACCGCCGAAGCCGCCTCCACTCTTGCCCGAACCACCGCCGTCATCACCACGTTTCTTACCACCACCGAACAACCCGTTCAGGCTTTCCTGCAGCTTTCGGAAGGCCTCGTCGAGATCCGGTGGCCCCTTGCGGTCGCCATTATTGCGGCGCTTGCCACCCCAAGGATCCTGATTGTTCGAGTTGCCACCCGGCTCATTCCAAGCCATAGCGCTCTCCATCTGATAAAGCAAAGACGCACCCACGGCGCGCCAACCAATGCTACAGAATGCCTGCCTTCACGGCACAACCGCTTTTTCAGGCTTTTATTGCAAAGTGTGTTGCTCGATGAACTCCATCGGCTGCAATCCTTCGCGGCTTACCAGTCGATTCAACTCGACCCGGGGCAAACGAACGGCCAGCAGACTGATGCCTTCTTCGTCGTGTTCTTCTTTCTGCACCGCACCGAGCTCAAAGAACTGCGCACGCAGTCGAGCGAATCGCTGCGGCAAGCGCAAGGTCCCCACAAACAAATCACTGCCGAGCAACTCGGCAATGGCTTGTTCAAGCAACTCCAGACCACTACCGTCCCATGCCGACAACCAGACCCGTTGCGGTTTGCCATCGGCATCGCGCTGGATCTGCGGCTCAACACCCTCAAGCAAATCGAGTTTGTTGTATACCTCAAGGATCGGCAAGTCTTGCGCCCCGATCTCACCCAGCACCACCATCACCTGCTCTATCTGCAACATGCGATCCGGCTCGGCCGCATCGATCACATGCAACAGCAAATCAGAGTTGCTCGACTCTTCGAGCGTAGACCGAAATGCTTCGACCAGCTTGTGGGGCAAGTGACGTATGAAACCCACAGTGTCGGCCAGAACGATCGGCCCCAAGTCGTCCAGTTCCAGACGGCGCAAGGTCGGATCCAGCGTGGCAAACAACTGGTCAGCCGCGTACACGTCGGATTTCGTCACGTTATTGAAGAGCGTCGATTTACCGGCGTTGGTATACCCCACCAATGAGACGGTAGGAATATCCGCACGCGATCGGCCGCGTCGCGATTGCTCGCGCTGGCTGCGTACTTTTTCCAGCCGGCCCTTGATCTGTCGCAGGCGAACCCGCAGCAGACGGCGGTCGGTTTCCAGTTGGGTTTCACCCGGACCACGCATGCCGATACCACCACCTTGACGTTCAAGGTGAGTCCAGCCACGAACCAGGCGGGTGCTCATATGGTCAAGCTGGGCCAGTTCGACCTGGAGCTTGCCTTCATGGGTACGGGCGCGCTGGGCGAAAATATCGAGAATCAGACCGGTACGGTCGATCACGCGACACTCGAAAACACGTTCGAGGTTACGTTCCTGACTGGGCGTGAGGATGTGATTGAAAATCACCAGATCGGCCTTTTCGGCATGAACCAGGTCGCGTAGTTCCTCAACCTTGCCGCTGCCAATCAGGAATTTGGCGGTTGGCCGATGACGCGGCACGTTAAAAAACGCAACGGTCTCGGCGCCCGCCGAATTAGCCAGTTCCTGAAACTCCTGCGGATCTTATCTCGAGTCAGTTTGGTGTATATCGTATTGATTTTGTTT
>NZ_JBIUWM010000053.1:15506-41747 GCF_044743445.1 Pseudomonas sp. NPDC087615
GCGCCTCAGGGTCCTGTACATCCAAGTGAACGAGGATCACTCGCTCACCACCACCGTGGCGCTCAAAGAACAAAGGAGACTCCTATCAGGCGTTACCTGGCTCAGCATCACCTGCTTCGGATTCGGTTGCGCTAGGCAGACGAATTGGACGAACCGGCACTACTGTCGAGATAGCGTGTTTGTAAACCATCTGGCTGACGGTGTTTTTCAGCAGGATCACGAACTGGTCGAACGACTCGATCGTGCCTTGCAGTTTGATACCGTTGACCAGGTAGATGGAAACCCCAACTTTCTCTTTACGTAAAGTATTCAAGTAAGGGTCTTGTAGCGAATGCCCTTTTGACATGTGCCGCACTCCTTTAAGGATTCAATAATAAAAAATAGGTAATTCAGATGGCTTTGGCCGTCACACCCCCAAGGATAGACGGCAATTGCAAGGACTCAGCTCAATATGGAGATGGTCCCAAGGTATTTCAAGGCGCGTGGCAGATTGTCGCAATCAAGACTGTCCAGCCAGTGTAAATCTTCCCAGCTGCGCAGCCAGGTGAACTGGCGCTTGGCCAACTGGCGCGTGGCGATGACACCGCGCTCCTGCATTTCGGCCAACGTCAGCTTGCCATCCAGATAATCCCAGACTTGGCGGTAGCCTACCGCACGTATAGACGGCAACCCTGAATGCAGGTCACTTCTTTTACGCAGGGCTACGACCTCGTCAATGAACCCCTGTTCCAACATATTTGTGAATCTTTGTTTAATACGCTCATGCAATACCTGGCGATTTTCCGGGGCAATGGCCAAGTTTGCGACAGTATAGGGCAATTGTTGCTGTCCAGAAGCTGATGCTTCAGTACTTTGCACAGATTGTTGCTGGCGAAGGGCAGTCATGCTCTGACCACTGACCCGATAAACTTCCAGCGCCCGACTCAAGCGTTGCGGATCGTTCGGATGAATACGCGCCGCAGACACCGGATCAATGATCGCCAATTGATCGTGCAGGGCTTGCCAGCCAAGGCGTGCAGCCTCTTCTTCGATCTGTGCGCGAACTTCGGGATCCGCTGCCGGCATATCCGCCAACCCTTCAACCAAAGCCTTGTAATAGAGCATCGTGCCGCCGACCAGCAGCGGAATTTTTCCGCGCGCGGTGATTTCGGCCATGGCTTGCAGGGCATCGCGACGGAAATCCGCAGCCGAATAGGCTTCAGCCGGGTCGAGAATGTCGATCAAACGATGCGGAAATTCGGCCAGCAGCTCTTTCGAGGGCTTGGCCGTGCCAATGTCCATGCCTCGATAGACCAGCGCGGAATCGACGCTGATCAGCTCGCACGGCAGCACCTTGGTCAATTCGATGGCCAGGTCGGTCTTGCCCGCAGCGGTAGGGCCCATCAGGAAAATCGCTGGAGGAAGCTGCTTCATCAACGACCGCGCAGGAACAGTTTGTCCAGATCGTCCAGGCCCAATTGGGTCCAGGTCGGCCGGCCATGGTTGCATTGACCGCTGCGCTCAGTGTTTTCCATGTCACGTAGCAGGCCGTTCATTTCGGGCAAGGCAAGGCGCCGGTTGGCGCGGATCGCGCCGTGGCAGGCCATGGTGCCGAGCAGTTCGTTCAAGTGCGCCTGAATCCGGTCGCTGGTGCCGTATTCCATCAGATCCGACAGCACATCGCCGACCAAACGGTTGGCTTCAGCCTGTTTCAGCAAGGCCGGAATCTGCCGAATCGCCAGAGTTTCCGGGCCCAGGCGCTGCAACTCAAAGCCCAGACGCTGGAACCACGCAGCATGCTCTTCGGCACAGTCGGCTTCGCGCTGACTGACCGCCAGCGACTCCGGCACCAGCAACGGTTGGCCGCTGAGACCTTCGCTGGCCATGGCAATTTTAAGGCGCTCGTACATGATCCGCTCGTGAGCGGCATGCATGTCCACCAGTACCAGGCCTTGGGCGTTCTCGGACAAGATATAGATGCCCTTGAGCTGCGCCAGCGCGTAACCGAGCGGCGGAATGTCTTCCTGTCCGGCGGGCAGCGCGTTGGCATTCGCTTCAGGCAGCGGCGCGAAAAACTCCCGATAGGCGGCCTGAGCCTCGGCGGCCGGCGGCATCGCAGATTGCGGGCGTGGCGTGTATTGATACTGATAAGCGCCGCCAGCGCTGGCGCCAGAGGAGGCATTGAGCGTCGGTTGCGCCTGCGGTTGCTCGAGCAGCGCATTGGCCGCCAGGCGCATTTCGCCCTGCGGGCCGAACTCACCGGCATCAAGGCCCGTTGGCCTGACCACGGCAGTGGTGACGGAGCCGGCAAGTTGGTCTTCCGGACGCACATCGCCCAAAGCACGGTGCAGCGTGCCGTAGAGGAAGTCATGCACCATGCGTCCATCACGAAAGCGCACTTCGTGCTTGGTCGGGTGCACGTTGACGTCCACCGCCGCGGGATCGACCTCGAAAAACAGCGCAAAGGTCGGATGACGGCCGTTGAACAGCACATCGCGATACGCCTGACGCACCGCGTGGGCCACCAGTTTGTCGCGCACCGCACGACCATTCACGAAGAAATACTGCAAATCTGCCTGGCTTCGGTTGAAAGTCGGCAACCCGACCCAGCCCCACAGGTGCAAACCGTTGCGCTCGATCTCGATCGGCAACGCCTGCTCAAGGAAACCAGAACCACAGATGGCCGCCACACGCCGTGCGCGGGCCGCGTCATCATGGGCTTCGTGCAGGCTGAGAATGGTCTTGCCGTTGTGGCGCAGATGGAAAGCCACGTCGAAACGCGCCAGCGCCAGGCGCTTGATCACTTCTTGCAGATGATCGAATTCGGTTTTTTCAGTCTTGAGGAATTTGCGCCGCGCCGGGGTATTGAAGAACAGGTCACGCACTTCCACCGACGTACCGACCGGGTGTGCCGCCGGCTGAACCCGAGGCGCCATGTCCCGGCCTTCGGTTTCGACCTGCCAGGCCTGATCGGCATCACGGGTGCGTGAGGTCAGGGTCAGACGCGCGACAGAGCTGATCGATGCCAGCGCCTCACCGCGAAAGCCCAGGCTCATGACCTGTTCGAGGTCTTCAAGATTGCGGATCTTGCTGGTGGCGTGACGGGCCAGAGCCAACGGCAGATCATCGGCAGAAATGCCGTTGCCATCATCACGCACTCGCAGCAGTTTGACGCCGCCCTGCTCGACATCGACGTCGATGCGCTTGGCACCAGAATCGAGGCTGTTTTCCAACAGTTCCTTAATGACCGAAGCCGGACGCTCAACCACCTCACCAGCGGCGATCTGGTTCGCCAGCCGTGGACTGAGCAGCTCGATGCGGGCTGCGCTCAACTCCTGATTCATTCTTTGGACGCCAGTTCGGTGCCAGGAATGGTCAAGTGCTGACCAACCTTCAGTTCATCGCTTTTCAAATTGTTGACATTGCGCAACGTGACTGGCGACACCTGATAACGCACGGCGATCATGGAGAGCGTTTCACCCGGACTTACCCGGTGATCCCGAGGTCCTTTGGCGATTTTCCCCGAATCACGCAGCCAGGCAATGTAAGTTCCCGGCGGCGGATTCTGCTGGAAGAACTGGCGTACGCCACTGCTGATCGACCGTGCCAGCGCCTGCTGGTGGCTCGATGCAGCAAGCTTCGAGGCTTCGTTGGCATTGGAGATGAAGCCGGTTTCAACCAAAATCGACGGAATGTCCGGCGACTTCAACACCATAAACCCGGCCTGCTCGACGCGCTGTTTGTGCAACGGTGTAATACGCCCGATGTTGGTCAGGACTTTCTGACCGACGTTGAGGCTGGAGGTCAGCGACGCGGTCATCGACAGATCGAGCAGCACGCCCGCCAGCATGCGGTCCTTGTCGTCAAGGCTGACGTTACCGGCACCACCGATCAGATCGGAACGGTTTTCGCTGTCGGCCAGCCAACGGGCGGTCTCCGACGTAGCACCGCGATCAGACAGGGCAAACACCGAAGCACCAAAGGCTGCCGCGGAGGGCGCAGCGTCGGCGTGGATCGAAACGAACAGGTCGGCGCCCTTCTTGCGGGCGATTTCGGTACGACCACGTAACGGGATGAAATAGTCGCCGGTGCGGGTCAATTCGGCACGGAAGCCTTTCATGCCGTTGACCTGACGTTGCAATTCGCGGGCGATCTGCAATACCACGTCTTTCTCACGCTGACCGCGCGAACCGGATGCTCCCGGGTCTTCGCCGCCGTGGCCGGCATCAATCACCACAATAATGTCGCGCTTGCCGGCTGGAGCTGGCGGTAACTTGATTTCGGGCTTTGTCGGGGTGACTGGCACCGCCGGTACGGTGGCCACCGATGGCGTTGGTGCTGGCGGCGGCGCGGCGTCGGCCGGGTTATCGAACAAGTCGACCACCAGACGGTTGCCATACTGCGCATTCGGCGCCAGCGAGAAGCTTTTCGGGGTGACGGCTTTCTTCAGGTCGACAACCACACGCAGGTCGGTCGGCGTGCGCTGGGCCGAGCGTATCGCTGTGATCGGCGTGTTTGCAGTCTGTGCATTCAACGGCGCACCTAACGTGGCGCCATTGATGTCGATTACCAACCGGTCCGGGGCGGTCAGGGTGAAGACACTGTGCTGCACCGGGCCGCTCAGGTCGAAAACCAGTCGCGTGTTGTCCGGCGCCCGCCACAGGCGCACGCTGTTGACCTTTGAGTCGGCCACAGCGTTGACGGTTACTGCCATCAACAACAGTCCAGCGGCAGCCACCAACGCGCGAAAGCGCATACCTAACCCCATCATTTAATTGGATTCCAATGCCAAAGCGGCACACCAAGCCTCGCCACGCGAGCCTTGGGATAAAATTTTCAGCGAACGCCCGCTGTCTTGCGGGCTAATGGTAATGGTCAGGTCCGGCTTTGGCAAAAAGCCTGCACCTTTATCGGGCCACTCGATCAGGCACAGGGCATCGTCCTCGAAGTAATCGCGAATGCCGAGGAACTCCAGCTCTTCCGGATCGACCAGTCGATACAAGTCGAAGTGGAAGGCGCGGATGTCCCCCATCTCGTACGGTTCGACCAATGTGAAGGTCGGACTTTTTACCGCCCCGACATGCCCCAACCCACGAATAATCCCCCGGGACAGGGTCGTTTTGCCCATCCCCAGATTGCCCTCAAGAAAAATCAGGCCATGGCCTTGGGTAACGCGGGCGATCCGTGCGCCAAAGTCGCTCATGGCCTGTTCATCGGCCAGGTACAGGGTTACTTCAGACACGGTGCAAGCTCCTCCAACAACTGACGAATGGCTGGAATCAGATCACTGGCCGCCAGCCCACGGCCCAATTTTCCTTGTTGCGCCCCGGCGTTGGCGTGCAGCCAGACCGCCAGGCAGGCGGCATCGAAACCGCCCATGCCTTGCGCCAGCAACGCGCCGGTCAAACCTGCCAGCACATCGCCGAGCCCGGCAGTGGCCATGGCCGGATGCCCCTGGTGACACAACGCCAGACGTCCATCGGGGTGCGCGATCAGGCTGCCAGCACCTTTGAGCACCACCACTGCGGTGTATTTTTTGCTCAATGCCAGCGCTGCTGCGGGGCGGTCGGCCTGCACCTGGGCGGTGCTGATTCCCAGCAACCGTGCAGCTTCGCCGGGATGCGGAGTGATCACGCAATCCTTGGGCAGACTGACGAAACCGCTCGCCAGCAGATTCAGCGCGTCCGCATCCCATACTTGCGGTAACGGCGCATTGGCGGCGGCTGACAATAACGCCCGGCCCCAACTCGCCTGTCCAAGCCCCGGCCCTACGACCAGCGTCGACGCCTTTTCCAGCAAGCCCATCAACTGATTGGCCGAAGAAACGCCGAGCGCCATGACTTCAGGAACGCGGGGCAGCGCCGCCGGCACATGCTCGGGGCGCGTCGCCAACGACACCATACCCGCGCCGCTGCGCAAAGCGCTTTCACTGCTGAGCAGAATCGCCCCACCAAAGCCATGATCGCCGCCAACCAACAGCAAATGCCCGAAGCAACCCTTATGAGATGTCGGCTCGCGAGGGGCCAGTAGCGCAAGATTAGCTACGTTGAGGCGCCGGGCACGGACAGCAATGTCACTGTAGATTTCAGCCGTGGCCTGCAGATCGTTGAACACCCACTTGCCGACATGATCCGCCGCGTCGCCCGTGAACAGCCCCACTTTCAAGCCAATAAACGTCACCGTGAGATCGGCACGCACGGCAACACCCAGCACTCGCCCGGTATCAGCACACAATCCCGAAGGAATATCGACCGCCGTTACAGGCAAGCCACTGGTGTTGATCGCATTGATGGCAGAGGCATAAGGCTCACGCACTTCGCCACTCAACCCCGTGCCCAGCAAGGCATCGACAACCACTCCGCGCAACTCGCGCCGGGCACTCCAGCCCTGCACAACGACACTCTCGGCCAAAGCCTCGGCGTGCGCCTGTGCTGCGTCACCCTGCAAGCGCTGTGGGTCGCCGACCGCCAACACCTGCACCGTCCAACCGGCCCGACGCGCCAAGGCAGCGACCAGATAACCGTCGCCGGCGTTGTTGCCATGGCCGCAAAGTACTGTCAGCTCGCTGGCGGTGGGCCACTGCCGAACCAGCGAACGCCAGGTCGCATGCGCCGCGCGTTGCATCAATTCGAAGCCCGGTGTGCCGGCAGCGATCAGCCGAGCATCGAGTTCGCGCAGCTGTGCGGCGCCATACAGCGCGTCGGGTAATTGATCTTTCGTATGCGGCATGCGTCTTCGGGCTCCGATGTCTGGCAGAATTATACGCACCTCAGCTCCGGTTTCTCTCGCCTCATGTCCGCCATTACCACAGACCTGCCCGCCCTCGCCCAATCCATCAAGGAATGGGGCCGCGAGCTGGGCTTCCAACAAGTCGGCATCAGCGGCCTGAACCTGGCCGAGCATGAGCAGCACCTGCAGCGCTGGCTCGAAGCCGGCTACCACGGCGAAATGGACTACATGGGCGCCCACGGCAGCAAACGCTCGCACCCCGAAGAGCTGGTACCGGGCACTTTACGCGTGGTTTCCCTGCGCATGGACTACCTGCCGGGCGATACCGAGATGGCCAAACGTCTGGCCCAACCGGAGAAAGCCTACGTGTCGCGTTATGCCTTGGGCCGCGATTACCACAAATTGATCCGTAAACGCGTTCAACAATTGGCAGACAAGATTCAGTCCGAGATCGGCCCGTTCGGTTTCCGTGCGTTTGTCGACAGCGCCCCGGTGCTGGAGAAAGCCATTGCCGAACAGGCCGGACTGGGCTGGATCGGAAAAAACACACTGGTGCTGAACCGCAAGGCCGGCAGCTATTTCTTTTTGAGCGAACTGTTCGTCGACCTGCCGCTGCCGGTGGACGAACCACACAGCACCGAACATTGCGGGCGCTGCACCGCGTGCCTCGATATCTGCCCAACCAATGCCTTCGTCGGCCCCTACGTGCTGGACGCGCGTCGCTGTATTTCCTACCTGACCATCGAACTGAAAAGCGCCATTCCAGAAGACCTGCGCCCGCTGATCGGCAATCGCGTATTTGGCTGTGATGACTGCCAGATCGTCTGCCCGTGGAACCGCTTCGCCAAGCCCTCCGGGGAAAGCGATTTCAAGCCAAGGCACAACCTCGACAACGCCGAATTGGCCGAGCTGTTTCTGTGGGATGAAGAGAAGTTTTTGAGCAACACCGAAGGTTCGCCGTTGCGGCGAGCGGGGTACGAGCGTTGGCTGCGCAATCTGGCCGTGGGGCTGGGCAATGCGCCCTCAACGATTGCGGTGCTGGAAGCGTTGAAGGCGCGACGGGATTATCCGTCAGAGTTGGTCAGAGAGCATGTGGCGTGGGCGCTGGAACAGCATGCCCGACCTGTGCACGCAGAACCGGCCAGTAAAGTGCTCAAATCCTGGCCGGGACATTGAGGCTCTCGGCTCATGCTTAACACTGCCTCGCCGCGTTATTTATGTTTATTTTTTTTCGTTGTAGTGGCCACCCAGCTGTTTGATGGTGACAATCCTGTCCTTCGCATTTTCAGTGAGATATACGCGATCACCCTTCGACAAATAAAGATGCATCAACTTGGACGATGAACCGGATGGACCTTTCAACGGCGTGTATTCGGCGTGAACGAGCGCGGCAGCGGAGGTCGGAGAGTTACCCGCCTCAATGTGCTGCATGAATATCTCGGCCCTCGCCTCCGAGGCCTCCCGCGCCTCTATCTTGAGAAGATTCATCTTGTCTTTGGGCCTGACCAATGTCCATTTCTGTTCGACCTCTTCCTCAACCCGCGCGGTGGCTTTCGCAGACTGGGCTTTTGCCGCAGCCTTGGCGCCTTTTCCTTTGGCAAAAGCTTTGGCCGCTTTACCCGCACCTCGTGAACTAAGCCCTGACTGAAAGGCTGAAGCCAGCTTCCTGCCCGCGTTGACAGCAGCCTTGGCTCCGGCCGCCAGACCGGTACCCAGCGAAGCCAAGCCTAGCCCAGCACTGATCCAGCCCAATGCCTCTCCTGCTGAAGAATCCGGTGCATAGTGATTGACCAATTCGCTGGCGATACCCGCCAAACCTGAAGCAACGGTCAGCCCCAGCGCCGCCGCCGCCCATGGCGTTGCAGCGCCCGCCGACAGCACGCTGGCAACAATCCCGAGAACACTGAGTCCGACTCCCGCGATCAATTGCCAGGATATATGCCCGGTGGGGTCAACCCGATTGACAGGATCGCCCAGACAATAAGCGTAGGCATTCAATCCGCCGTCACCGAATGGACTCATGCTATCGGGACTGAGAAAACGCATCAGCGTCGGGCTATAGGCTCTGTAACCGTTGCCCAGCAGATAAAGGCCGGTTGCCCGGTCCATTGGCTCGCCGTTGAACCCCGCCAGACTGAACACCCCCCCCTCGGCGGGACGATGCCCATAAGGGCTGTAAGCGCAATCGGTCAGTTGTTCTTCACCCAGTTCTGCCAACACACTTTGCTGCTGATCGGTGCCGAACAACTGCGTTTCAGCGTTCAATCCGAATTGTTGCTGGCCCACCAGCAATCCACCGTGACGCACAACACTGGATGAGCTTTTACCACTGACTTCCTGGGTGACCCGGCCTTCGTGGTAATAACGCTGGGCAGTTGCCGTATTCGGTTGCGACAGTTCAACCAGGTGGTCGAAACCGTCGTAATGGTAGCCACGAATAACTGAACCTCCTGCACTGCTCAGTTGCTCCAGACGTCCAAACGCGTCATAGGCCAGGTTTCGCGCCTGGTCATCCTTGATCATCCTGCCGTTGGCGTCGTATTCCAGGGTCACGGCCGGTGGATAGTCGACATGTGAATGTTTGACTGCGCTGACTTGTACAGGGTCCGGATTGTCGTAACTGAAGGTGGTCAGGTTCACACCCATTGGGAACCGCGTCTGTACGGTGAGAAGGTTATCCAGCGCATCGAATGTGAACGTCTGCTGACCAATCTCTTTGCCGTACGGGTCCCGGGGCTTTTGGGTGCCGGCACAGTCGTACTGGATCAGACGCCCACGCACATCGTAGACAAATTGCTCATCGCGCAACACTTGCGTACCACGCCTGGACACTTTCTGCGCCAGTTTGCCGGCGAGCGTATAAGTAGACGCCAGCGTTTGGTCGGGCTGGCCCTTCACCTCGAACGTACGGCAGATTTCACGACCGATATCATCATAGGTAAACCGCGTGATCATTTGACGCTTGATCGACGTCTCTTCGGTCTTCGTCCATTCCAGCATCCCCGTCTGGATGTTGTAGTGGAATTCGGTTTTCAGCGACCCCTGCAAGGTTGATTGCAAGCGGCCGTGGTCATCGTATTCGGATCGGCGTTCGGATCCGAGTACATCGACGTAGGTGATCGGTCGCCCCTCCAGGGAATAGGTAAAGGAGGTTGCTTTACTGATAGCGCCGTAGGTCGTCGTTTCGGATTTGACGCGCCCGGAAGGGTAATACGTAAAACGACGCTCTCCGCCATTTTCGATACAGGTCAAGGGATGGCCGTTGACGGGGTCGTATGTCAGGGTCGTGAGCAATGCCCCCGCCTTGCGCTCAGTCAGTAAACCGCCCATATCGCGCAAATACGTGAATTCGATTTTCTTGCCGTCAGCGCTCTTGAACCACTGCGGCTGGCTGAAACCTGCTTCATAACCGGCCTCGGACTTGCGTCCGCCTACTGTACTTTCCGTCAGGCGATTTAACCCATCATAGGTTTGCTGGCCCAACACTTTGCCATCGACCTGAATGCCGACCGGTAGCGCTTCGTCACTGTGATCGGCGTAGTCGGTTACCACCTCGCTGGCGTCGGGCAGGACACTGCGAATCATCCGGTCAAAAACGTCGTACTCATATCGAGTGGTATTGCCGGCCGGATCGGTCTGGCTGGTTGTACGCCCGAATCCGTCATAGGTGTAATCGGTTTTGCCGAGACTCTTGCTCTTCAGATTGAAGCTCTCGACACTCAGCGGTTTACCAAATTCGTTGAAGAGGGTAACGGTCTTGCCCATCCCCTGAAGCCAATACGTTTGCTGGCGAACGACCGGATCAGCCTCGCTATGTTCGACACGCCCATCGGCATGGAACGTCTTGCAGACTTGGCCCCAGTTATCGAATTCGTAGCGGGTGATCACCGGATAAGGCTTGCCATCGCGCCAATCGGTCAGCGTCACTTCTACCTTGTGACCCGCCGAATCATAAAGGGCGCAATAAAGAGTGCGAGACGCAATGAGCCCATCCTCGTCCGGACGGTCGCAGTCCTTTTCCTGAACGGCAATCACTCGTTCCAGGCCGTCATAGGTCACTCTTTGTTCGCCGCCGGCGGGATCCGTGGTGATCATCGTGGCCGGCTGTTGTTTGCTGGCGGCCAAAAAGGCCCACCTGGTAGCGGCCGCGTAGGGGGTGCCGGGGGCAACCGTTTTGCACACTGCTCGGCCGATCGCGTCGTACTCATGTTCGATGTGCTCGCCATCGATACCGATTTCTGACACCTGCAGTCCAGTGAGCGTCGAGAGCACGGCCTCACGGGTCTGCAGCGAGCCATCAAAGCCGCGCGTGCTGGACTTCACCCGCAGCCTGATACCCTCAAGCTCATAGGAAAATTCCGTGCAGGTCTTTTTATCGTTACGGGTAATGCTTTGCTCTTTCATGGCCCCGTGCTTGAGCGGGTCCCTTGGCGTATTCAGGTAATTTCTTTCGGTTTTCGAGCGCAGGATCTCAACCCCCTCCACGAGCTCGAAATAACGCTCTTCAACCGGTAAGACAGATGCCAGTTCTGCGCCTTCCAGCGCAGGATGCAGCGCATAGTCGTAGTACGTGACAGACGAGGCGCCACTCGCGGCCGCAGCGCTGACCGTTCTCTTTTTCTGGAACCTGGTGAAACCCAGCGGATCCTCCGGGCAGTTGTCCCCACCGCTGGCAGGATAAAACTCAGACAAAGTCGTCACCCCACTCGGCTCGACATGTTTGAGCAGGTTGCCTTCGCCGTCGAACTCGGTGACGGTGGTTTCCTCGCGCTTCTGTTGGGTGCGCCGATCGAAATAAGTCACCGTCTGAACCTTCGGCATGCGGAACTGAGCCGGCTGCTCATTGAACAGCTTGGTGACAGAACAATGATACTCAGTGGCGATTGTGGTCTGGGCATTGCCACATGTCGTGACCTCTGCGACCAGCAAATGGAATTTGTTGTAGGTACGGTTAATCCGGGTGTGTACCTTGCCGTTGACCACTAATTTCTCGTCCGAGGTGTAGACGTAGTGGTCGGGCGCCAAGTAGAGAGGGTCTATGTCATTGTCCCTGGCCGGGATGAGGCCCTGCCCGAGAAAATTATGGTCGGAATACGTGTATGCCTTGCAGAGCCTGGGTTGGCGGCGGCCTGGGTAAATATCGTGAGCGATGACAAACGGCAGTGTCTGCTCCACGCCATTTACGAAGCGGTGACCTTGACGCTTGTAGCGAATGATTTCTACGCCGCGCAATGGATTGGCGACGCGGCACAGATAGCTGGCCTCATCAATGACTTCATATTCCAGATCCCAACCTTTGCCGAGCGGAAGCTCGATTGCCGTTACCCGACTATTTTTCAAGATCAGGTTGTAGTCGGAACGGGACGAGGTATCGGGATGCCGGGTCAATGTCACCTGACCTGCCTTGCGCGTAATCCTCAACAGGCATCTCTTGGCGTCACAGACTTCGGTCAACATGGCAACCTGATTGAAAATCTCATGCTTGAGCGTGATGCTCACACCGTTCGCGGCGACGATTTTTTCTGCTACCGCGACGTGAGTGCCGGCCTGAACTTTAAGCAATTCACGCCGACCATCCCGGTATCGGACCTCATAGCGCCCTGCCCCCGTCACCCGTACCTTGGCGGTTTGCAGTTTCATTTCCTTGAACTTCAGGCCGGCAGACGTCTCGACAGCCTTGTAGCGCTCACCGTTGGACAACGTCATGACTTTGCTGCGCACGTCATACTGGGTCATGGCCAAAGACCAGCCAAGGCCGAAACCGGCATCCACCTGATTGAGCGGGTTGAAACCCAGTGAAAGTGCAACCTCAGGGCCATTGAGATCCGCCGAACACAACTTGCCTAACGAAAAGGCGCACGTATACATGCCCGTGCGGGGGTCAACGCCGCCGGAAACAAACTCACCAAAATTGAATGCATTTGAGTGAACAGCGGAAGATGAATTACTTTTCATTGAAAACATCCTTTATTTCCAAATTCAGATATTGGCAAATCAGGTTGGCCAGCGAAAACTCGCTGGCCATGTATCGAAATCAGACAAGCTGTTTCATTGACCGCTTGGATTCACCCAGAATAAAAGTACGTTGTTCTTTATCACCATCAATACTAAGCCGGTGTTCCGAACCGAACTCATCGACCACTGCAAACTCGAATGCGCTTTCATTTTCCCGCGCCACTTGCAGGTCCGCGGAAACATACTGAACAAGCGTCAACTGTCCAGGCACTTTATTAATAGGTACGGTTATGTAACCGAGAGGGCTGCGAAACGTTGTTTTCAGCCCATAAACCGGCGCCATATAACCATAAAAACATCTGCGACCATCCTGTGTGTCGGGAATATTGCCGGACACATACACCTGCACCGCATTTTCGGAATCATAAGGGTCAAGTTTCACCTCGCTGCTATACCAGTCAAGGAGATGAATTTGCCGGCCCTCCGCTTGCAGAGCAATATGATAATGCTGGACCCAGTCATATTGGGCTCGCTGCTGTTTCTGATCATATTGACTCAATGAAAAACTGCTCAGCGGATACTCTTTTGGCGGAATCGCCTCCAGCGTCACACTGCTGTCAAAGCCGACTCCATTACTTCGCAACACCCCTTCGTCCATGACGATTTCGGCAGCGACTTCCATGACTCCGGGCCTGGAGGCGGAAACCCAAAACTCAAAAATTTGTACCGGATCAGAAACGTCACTTTTGCGATTGTCATTAACACGCGGAATTTCTGTAGCCCGCGGTGCCCCGCCCGACATTTCGTGGGCATAGCGATTTTCCTGCACGGATACGCTCCAGTCACCTTCAAGCGGTCGAGCGCCGTTATAGGCAATCAGCCGCAGTGTTTGTAATGCGGGATGCCCATACAGTGAGGCGCCGTCGCCATTGTTATCGACACCGTGTAAAAGCACCAATACGCGTACTTGCATGCGACCGTTGGCGTAAAGAACCTTATGTTGACCAGACCGTGTGGAGTCGGTTTTCACCTCAATACGGGAAATACTAAGTTGCTCATCAAACATTCAATAACACCTTGGCTAATTAATAAGTTTCGCCTCCCTCAGGACGCGCCGATGCATTGAGGCACGACACTAAAAACAATAAAAGCCGGGACATTCGACAAATTAAAACCAAGGAAATACCCGAACATAAAAACCCACAACACACACAAACTCTCAAACATTCGAAAAAATCAGATTTCATGTCATCCGATTGAACATCACGCCTGCCGGCCCTTTAATTCTGGCCTTGCCAGATGTTCCTCCCCTCCTGATCACGGCCATACCAAAAGCAGAAGGGGAGTCAACGCGTTATTTATATTTATCAGACTATGTTAGACCTGCAAGAAAACCGTTACTTCCACCAACATTCAGTCACTCTCTGAACCCGTCGAGAATCCGCTCTCCGAGGATTCACTGTCAGACTCTACATCCGAAAGTGGCTCATCCATTTCAATTTCTATTTTCCGGTCCATACTGGCGTTCTCCAGATACTGGGTAATCCGCTGCCTCGACGCTTCACTCAAGGGATTATTCACCAGACCAACAAATAAATCCTGCGTATCCGGGATATCGAACAATTCATCCCCTACCTCTGAAATATTATTATTCTGCAACGCCAACACCTTGAGCTCTTTCAGCGAATCTATGCCTGAAGGAACGTTGGAAAGATTGGTGTCATACAGCATCAATTCCGTTAAATCCGGCATGAAGCCTACAGGCGGAACGACTGTCAGAGGATTGTGTGCCAGGTTCAACAATGTAAGCGTTTCCATTCTTGCCAGCCCTTCAGCCGTCATCTCAGAAAGTCTTAGCGAGCACTTATTCAACGTGAGTTGCCGCAGTTCACGCATTTGAAAGACCCCTGACGGGAACGCCTGCATTTTTACGCCCGTCACCCTCAAGTATTGAACATTGGGAAAACTGTCAAGAAACGTCCCTATCCATGCGCCTGGTTTTTCTGCGGTCAATATTAACTCTGTTACATATTCGAACCTGGCAGACAGCCTTGGTAACTCACCGGAAAAATCGACGCTGGAAGAAAATTGATAGTCACCGTACCCCCATCTCGAAACAGACTTGCGCCGCCAGATATCTTGCAGCTTTGCGCTGAATTGCTCGCGAGCCTGACGTTGCCCGGCGGGTGTTGGCGCTCTCCCCTGTCCCGGCGAATCCGCATGAAGTGACGGCTTATCGGCACTCCATATCGACAATTCATCACACAACGTCGCGAACTCTTTTTCCAGCCTCATCATTACGCCGGCAGGATCGCTCTTCAAACGCTCGTTGATAAACGTCGTCACCTCCTCACCCGAAAGTTGGGGATAAAGATCATGTACACGGTCAACAACGGTCTTGGCCGATGTCGGGTTGTTATCGGCGCCGCCTCGCAGCTTCCACGCTTGCCTGTAGTGCGCGGCGGCGGGGTCGACAGTCATCGGAAGTGGCGCCAGCCCCAGCAGTTCGCTCACGGCGTGGCGCGATGGCAACGGCTGTGCACGAATCAATCGCTGCAGCGCTTGCCCTCCTCCATCCGCCACACCGAGGGCCTGACGCTGCACGGGCAGTAACAGGAACCAGAGAGCCGAATACAGATCGCTCATGCCTTGGGACGATGAACCCTCGGGGCTGCTGATGACATACCCGGCGTCCTGCCGGACCAGTACGTGATGGAACGAAGTCAGCACATCGCCGATAGCCGTCAAGACCTTCCCGTCCGACACACCCTGACGAATCTCGAGACGAACATTTCGCGGCCACTGCGCAAGACGTCCGATCATATGCAACGCCAGTCGGTCACTGTCCGGACTGGATACCGAATCCAGATAAATCCCTTCACAGGCCCGTGCGAGACGAACATCGCGCAGCACCAACAGCGCCTCTTCTGCCATTTGCCGTGGCATTCCCGGTTGGTTGTGCATATGCAGACGGTCGGCGGCACTTGCATCGCGCCACAAGGCCTCGGCTGCCGTTTTGGGCAGGTCAGGAAAAATCCGCCGCATCTGCAACGTGTTTTCATCACAGTCAAGTTCGAACGCACGCTCATGATCCTGAAAGAGCGCGGCGCGGTCGCGCTGGGCAATGCTTGCGCCAAGCTCGCCCTCGCGCAACTGCAGCAGAGCCTGCAATTGCGGATCGACCTGGGCGCGCACCAACGGATCGGGATGTTGCATTTGTGTGATGAACGTGTGGATTTTCTGATCGAGGCCAAAGCGCCTGAGGGCGTCCTGCAGCAAGACGAGGGACCGAGCGTAAGCGGGGGAATCGCGCGTCAGCGTTTCATCCATCCCACTTACGGCAAGAATGCGTGTAATCGTGACCTCGGAAAAGCCGTCCACTGAATGCCCGATGCGGTGAAAAAGTTCAGCCGTTCGCCCCCGTAGCGAATTGAGTCTTGCAAGGTGATTACGCGAATCACTGCTCTCCAGCGGGATCCAGAAGCTGCCCTCGCTATCCTGTTTCAGTAGCGGGCCGGAAGGGTTGAGTTCTCTGGCTAACGTGGCGCGAAACAGACCACTCTCGGCGTCCAGGACCACTTGCACGAAATGGTTGTCGGCGACGGCCACATACTGACGCTGCTTGAAACTCCGGATGCCCTGCGCATCGGCCTCGCCGAAGTTGTTGTCCGTGTGTATCCAGTAATCTGTCAGCGAGGACGTCGCGGCAAGCATCGCAAAATCACCGAACACCGAAGACATCGGGCTCACACTCAAACTGGCCGCTTGCGTCACCGCGGCCGAGTCTGGCCGGTTGGCGGGGTGCAACGGTTCCGGGTGAGGCGATAGAGGCAAATGCGGTATTGCTGGAGAGGAGTACGCTGGCCGATGTGGTTCATTCGCGCTGAAATCCCGTGTTTTGGTAGGGGCAGGAACAGGTTTGATCTTTGGCAGTTTGCCAGCCATGAATGCTCATCCTTGAGGTTTGGTTAGTTGGGGCCCCATAACATTGCAGGCCCAGAAAGTATGCTGACGCGCCAATACATGACTGTCAGGACAATCAGTTTATCGGTTTACCCGGTGTAACCCGGTATATATGTGTACTGCATTCATCGCGATCAAGAGCAATGACGCCTTTTAATTATTGGCGTGTGATTCGCGAAGCTTATTGACGCAGACGAAAGCGCAGTCAGCATCAACCACTACTCTATCGGCAGCCCAGTAGATCTGTTTTTTTTAGCCATCAGGTACTGGCCAACATATAAGTACCCGACACGAATACCGGCAACTCACATCCCGCAGGGCCGCAAACTTGAGCAGTCACTTAATGGAGTCATTTCGATGTTGCTGTAATGCCGGCCCGACAAAGTACCGCCATTGCTGCGGACAATCTACCCTTTGAACTTGATGGAGGCACCGATCTGAAGGGGCTTCACGCTTTCGCTGGAAAACCGGAACGTACATATACAAGACTGGATCGAATCATCCTCGTCTTCATCATCCACACTGTTTATTACAGCGAAGCTGTTCGGTACTGCCAGAGTACAACGTAGCTTTTCATTACTGGCTCGCCCATCAATTCGCAAGGTTTTTTCCAGCCTCCTATTGAATTAGCGGCAAGACTCAGAAACAACATGGGCCCACTAAGTTCGCTTAAGCAGAAAGACAAGAAATCTCAACAACCGGTTAAAACAGATAAGAACCCGCCGCCACCTTCAATTCGCAAAACCCGGCAACACTCTATTTTTATTCGATAGCAGGCTGAATCAATGCTCATCGTTATAAACGAACTTGGGCATTTCCCAATGAAAACGAATGGCCAGCAGACGTAACAAAAACCCGCCGAACAGGGTAATCAGAATGGCTTGCTCGCCTGGCACGTTCAGATACAGACACAACATGTAACACCACGCTGCGGCGAACGACACGCTGGCATACAGTTCTCGGCGGAAGATCAGCGGGATGTCATTACAGAAGATATCGCGCAGGATGCCGCCGAAGACTCCGGTGATCACACCGCTGACCGAAGCCACCAGCATGCCATGGCCCATTTCCAGAGCGGTCATGCAGCCGATCAGGGTAAACGCCACCAGACCGGCGGCGTCGAGCACCAGAAACAACGAGCGCAGATGCCGCATCCAACGTGCAGTGAACACGGTCAACATTGCCGCAGCGGAGGTCAGCACCAGATATTCCGGGTGTTTGACCCATGTCAGCGGGTAGTGCCCGAGCAGCACGTCACGCACCGAACCACCGCCCAGCGCCGTGACACACGCAATCAGCACCACGCCGAACCAGTCCATGCCGCGACGGCCCGCAGACAGGGCGCCCGTCATGGCTTCAGCGGTAATGGCGATCAAATAGAGCATTAGCAACATGGTGGCGATCCTGGCAGGAAGGCGCGCAGTCTAGCCATTTCGGTGCAGCACCAAAAGAGGGCGAGAACACACGCCACACCAAGCCGTCAGCCCAGAATCAGAACTTGATGAAATGCTTGCGGTAATGCTGCAGCTCGGCGATCGATTCACGGATGTCGTCCAGCGCCAGGTGAGTGCTGCCCTTCTTGAAGCTGTCGCGTACATCCGGCGCCCAGCGTGCGGCCAGCTCTTTGAGCGTGGAGACGTCGAGGTTGCGGTAGTGGAAGTAGCTTTCCAGCGCCTTCATGTGGGTATAAAGGAAGCGGCGATCCTGGCAGATGCTGTTGCCACAGATTGGCGACTTGCCCTTGGGCACCCACTTCTCCAGAAACGCGATGGTTTCGGCTTCGGCTTCGGCCATGCTGATGCGGCTGTCGCGAACGCGTTGGGTCAGGCCGGAGTTACCGTGGGTGCGGGTGTTCCACTCGTCCATGCGCGCCAACACGTCGTCGCTGTGGTGAATGGCGATCACCGGCCCTTCGGCCAGCGTGTTGAGGTCACTGTCGGTGACGATGGTGGCCATTTCGATGATGACGTCGTTATCCGGATCAAGGCCCGTCATTTCCAGGTCGATCCAGATCAGATTCTGTGGGTTCTGCATATTTCGGCTCCTAGGCAATGCTGCGCAGTTTAGCCTAGGCCGGTGCCCCGGCGTGCTAAACTCGCGGCCGTTTTACCTAATCGCTGCATTCTTCAGACGGAACACCCATGGCCAAACGCCAACTCAATCGTCGTCAAAACTGGCGCATCGAAAAGATTCAGGGCGAGCGCGCCGCACGCGCCGCCAAACGTGAGTCCTCGGCAGTCGAGGCGCTCGAAGGTGGCGATCTCGGCCCTGAGCAACACGGCCTGGTGATCGCTCACTTCGGTGTGCAGGTCGAGGTCGAGGCCAAGGACGGCGAACTCGCAGGCCAGGTGTTCCGTTGCCACTTACGCGCCAACCTGCCAGCGCTGGTGACCGGCGATCAGGTCGTATGGCGTGCCGGCAACCAGGGCATCGGTGTGATCGTCGCGCAATTGCCGCGTACCACCGAACTGTGCCGTCCGGACAGCCGTGGCCAGCTCAAGCCTGTAGCGGCCAACGTCGACATGATCGTCATCGTCTTCGCCCCGCTGCCCGAGCCCCACGCCAACCTGATCGACCGCTACCTCGTAGCGGCCGAACACGCCGGCATCCGTCCGCTGTTGCTGCTGAACAAGTTCGACCTGATCGACGAGCAGAATGCCCCGGCACTCAACGCCCTGCTGGCCGTTTACCGCACGCTGGGTTATCCGGTGCTGGAAGTGTCTGCGCATCACGGCAACGGCATGGAACAGCTGCAACAGCAGCTCGACGGGCGCATCAGCGTGTTCGTCGGCCAGTCCGGCGTCGGCAAGTCGTCGCTGGTCAACAGCTTGTTGCCTGAGGTGGACACCCGCGTCGGGCCGTTGTCCGAGCTGTCCGGTCAGGGCACGCACACGACGACCACCGCGCGCTTGTTCCATTTTCCGGGCGGTGGTGAACTGATTGACTCCCCGGGCATCCGCGAATTCGGCCTCGGCCACGTCAGCCGCGCCGACGTCGAAGCCGGTTTCATCGAGTTCAATGACCTGCTCGGCACCTGCCGCTTCCGCGATTGCAAGCACGATCGCGAACCGGGTTGTGCACTGCTCAAGGCTCTGGAAGATGGCCGCGTGCAGCAACAACGAATGAACAGCTACCGCTCGATCATCGCCAGCCTGCCTGAAAACGGCTATTAAACAGGCGCACCGGCAGCCCTGAAACACAGGGCTGCCGGCTGTAGGATCACGCCTGACAAATCCTCAGAACGCCTAAACGTCAGACCTTTCTGTAGGGCTTTAGCACGCCTGTTTGCAGGACATTTCTCTTTTACCGCCAGCACCTTGTAGGCCTCACGCAGATGCCTACATTCAGTTCCTCCTTCGCACTGTCGCGACCTCCGAGGAACCCCATGCAAACCTATCATTTGTTCATCAGCCATTCGTGGAACTACTCCCACGCCCACGACAACCTCGTACGCCTGCTCAGCGCGCAACCCGGTTTCACCTTCAAGAATTTCTCCGTGCCACCGCACAACCCGATCATGGGCGCGCAAACCGACAAGCAACTGGAAGAGGCTATCGAGAACAAGATCCGCCCTTGCTCGGCAGTGCTGATCATGGCCGGCATGTACTCGACGTACAGCAAGTGGATCAACAAGGAAATCGAAATCGCCAAGCGCATGGGCAAAGTGATCATCGCGATCAAGCCGTTCGGGGCCGAGCGGATTTCCACCGTCGTACGCAACGCCGCTGATGCCGAGTGCGCGTGGAGCACCAAAAGCATCGTCGCGGCCATTCGCCTGCATACGGCGGTGTAATCATGCGCAAGGGACTGTTTATCGGCATCAACCACTACGCCCACGTCACGCCACTGAGCGGCTGCAACAACGATGCAATGGCCATGGCTTCGGTGCTGGAGCGTCACGCCAGCGGGCGCCCGAACTTCAGCAGCAAAGTGCTGACCTCATCCGAGGAGAACCTGACGCTCACGGCCATGAAACAGCACATTCAAAGTCTGTTCTCGGGCGACTGCGATGTGGCGCTGCTGTACTTTGCCGGCCACGGCCAGTTCGACACCAGCATCGACGAAGGGCTGCTGATTCCACAGGACTTCAAACACGGCGGGGAAGGCATTCGCATCAGCGACATTCTGGAGTGGGCGGACAAGGCCCCGCACATCAAGAACAAAATCATCATTCTCGATTGCTGTCAGGCAGGCGCAGCCGGCGCCATGCGCAATTTGCGCGGTGGCAGCAGTGTGATCGGCGAAGGCATGACCATTCTCACCGCGTGCAAAAAAGAACAGTCCGCCCTCGAAAGTCGCGGCCACGGCGTATTCACCGACCTGCTGTTACAGGCCCTGCACGGTGGCGCCGCCAACGTGCTCGGCAAGGTCACGCCGGGTAGCGTTTACTCGTTTGTCGACAATGCCTTGGGTGCCTGGGAGCAGCGCCCGGTGTTCAAGACCAACGTGTCGCAGTTCGTGCCCTTGCGCGAGGTAGCACCGCTGATTGCCGAAGAAACCCTGCGCAAACTCAAGGACTGGTTCCCCGAGCCGAGTTTCGTCTTCAGGCTCGATCCCAGCTACGAGCCCACCGAAGCAACGTTCGATCCCGATCACGGCGCCGTCTTTAAGCAACTGCAAATGTGCAACCGCCACAGCCTGGTCGAACCGGTCGATGCCGAGCACATGTATTACGCCGCCCTCAACTCCACCGGTTGTCGCCTCACCGCCCTCGGCGCCTACTACCGCGAACTCGCCCTCAAAGGACACTTCTGATGCCCGTCTTCATCAGCTACCGCCACATGGATCGCGCCCACGCCATCGCCATCAACACCCGACTGATGCAGGCCAACATCAAAACCTACCTCGACGTACTGGATCCGGAATCCCAGACCACCGAAGACATCACCGGGGTCATCACCCGCAACATCACCGAATGCACGCACCTGTTGGCGGTGGTTTCGGAAAAAACCGCGCTGTCGTGGTGGGTACCGTTCGAAATCGGCGAAGCAACCATCAGCAACCGGCGGATCTGTTCGTACAAGACCGGGCCGACGGAATTGCCGTTGTACCTGGATAAGTGGCCGAAGCTGAGCACAGCCAGTGATCTGAATTTCTTTATCGATGCGTATCGTGAGGAAGTGTCGACCAAGCGCTCGATAGTGCTGGATTCGAGCAACGAATCGTTTAGCGGAACCTATAAACGCAACGCCGAGATTTTCCATGAACAACTGAAAAACCGGATTCGGCGGGGGTTCTGACAGACGTAAAAAGCCGCGACACCATCGCGGCTTTTTACTTTCAAAGTCCGGGTGCGACTCTATCCAGCTTCCAGCCCAACGCATCCAGTGCGTCACAGCCGTCCTGAAGCAGGAGATGCGCGGCGCTGGCGAAATGTTCCAGATCATGACCTTCGGCATCTTTGACGCACAGGCAACTGACGCTGTTGAGCATATTGCGCAGGATGTTCAAGCGATGCTTTGCGGTTTCGAGAAGAGCCGAGGCCTTGGCTTCGGTGTCGATGTAGAGCGTGGGGGTGGTGCTTATGTTGCCTTGCAGCGGACGATAAATAGCCATGGTCAAACTCCAATGGTTTATGGACATTCCATCTTGGTTCGACCGGCTAAGATCGGTCACTGGATTGAACAGTGACAGAAAGGACTATAGGCAGAGTCCGTGAGATTTAGAACCATTGCCCAGGAGTTTCAGAACGATCCTACAGCCAGTTCAGCCTCGCGTTTGGCGATGGCTGCTTCCAGCTCTGGAGAGCGTTTGGCCCATTGTTCCGGCGGGAGTGGTTTTGACCATTCGATGATGTCGGGATAGGGCAGATCGGGTGGTGGGTAAAGCTTCTTCCTTTGCAGGTAGGTGGCGAGAGGAGCATTGAAGATGAATACGCCAAAGACACCTTCCCACAACAGGGTCAAAAACCAGCCACGTTCTTTGGCTTTATCCTTCATGTAATCGATGTAGTAACGCAGGTTTGCCCCTGAATTAAGCGCTGCGGCATCCGGTGCCGCCTCTGGCCCGATCTCCATATAACTGCGCATGCATTCCCACAGAGCCATCGCCGTGGTGCCACCGCCACAGTTGAAGCCTAGTGAAAAGTGTTTGTTGTCTTCCGATGCGTGCGGGTCGGGGTTTTCGAAACCGATGACCAGTAGGCCCATCGTGGCTTTGCCGGCCTGACTGACTGATGAATGCTGGGTGGCGGCGGCTGTTACCGTTTCCCACGGGACAATCCAGTACTCGCCGTTGTCACGGGGGACACAGACTTCACGGCGTTGGCGGTTGAAGCGTATGGGCAAGGGGACTTCGCGGAAGAGGCCGAACACAACAAACAAAATAGGAATTCCCACAATTATTAATCCTCCACCCCATATCAGCGGATCGGGGGAGAGGTAATTCAAAAATGCAAAAAGCAACACCATTGGCCACAAGACCATCACCGCCGAACCGATGCTGTAGTTACCAATATCGAGG
This sequence comes from Pseudomonas sp. NPDC087615, assembly GCF_044743445.1. Taxonomy (NCBI): domain Bacteria; kingdom Pseudomonadati; phylum Pseudomonadota; class Gammaproteobacteria; order Pseudomonadales; family Pseudomonadaceae; genus Pseudomonas; species Pseudomonas sp. NPDC087615. Next base: position 38,595 of record NZ_JBIUWM010000053.1, read on the forward strand.
AACACCTCGTTTTTGCGCCAGATGATATTGAGCACATCAGAGGGTTTTCTACCCGTAGGAACGGGCAATGGCGCCAAGTAGTCATTGCGCGAAAACATCCGTTTTTTCGTGGTGCCTGCCGGTGGCGTACTCATCGCTTGTCCTTCGGTTTCAGGTAAATGGCACCGGGGTGATCCTCCCCTAGCGGGTAGTTCGACACACGATCAAGTTCAGGCGTTGGGTCGGCTCGCAGCGCTATGACACCCGTGGAGTTGTTCAAGGTAAAAGCCAAACCTCGCCCCCCCGCCGATAAAACTTGGAGCGCCGAGTATCGCGGTCAGTGGGGTGCGATAACGCACCCTTAGCGACAACGTGCTGGGTGGTGTGTTCAGCAAGTCTTTCACCTCTTTGAAAGGGCCGCTTATACGTAGCCCCTGACCTTCCTCGAACGGTATCCACTGGCAACTGCTGTCGGACAACCAGAAGGGCGTCATATCGCGCCACGGCCTCGGCGCCTTGTAGCTATTGGTCGGGCTGTTCTTGATCAGATGCCGATAGCCCTGAGCATCCGACCTCAAGCCAACTCGCTTTGAGCCTGCGCGGCCAGTTCAGCCTCGCGTTTGGCGATGGCTGCTTCCAGCTCTGGAGAGCGTTTGGCCCATTGTTCCGGCGGGATTGGTTTTGACCATTCGATGATGTCGGGATAGGGCAAGTCGGGAGGCGGGTTCAACTTCCAACGCTCCAGCACATCGATCAGCAGCGTGTTGAATATGAATATTCCGCAGAACCCTTCCCAGAGAACGGTTACGAACCAGCCTCTCAACTTCGCGGCTTTGATCAGATCATCCAGATAAGTCGCCCAGATTCCTTTTGACCTGTCGAAACGGGCGGTTTGATCCTCGACAGCTTCTGGCCCGATCTCCATATAACTGCGCATGCATTCCCACAACGCCATTGCCGTGGTGCCACCGCCACAGTTGAAGCCCAGCGAAAAGTGCTTGTTGTCGTCCGTGTCATGCGAGTCGGGATTTTCGAAACCGATGACCAGTAGGCCCATTGTGGCTTTGCCGGCCTGACTGACTGATGAATGCTGGGTGGCGGCAGCTGTCACGGTTTCCCAAGGGATAATCCAGTACTCGCCGTTTTCGCGAGGGACGCAGACTTCGCGGCGTTGGCGGTTAAAGCGTATAGGTAAGGGGACTTCGCGGAAGATGCCTTGAATCACAAATATTGAAGGGATGCCTATGATCAATAACGCCGCAATCCAGATCAGCCCGGGGTCTGGAGTGATGAAGCCCATAAATACAAATACCATCAGCGACGGCCACATCACCATGACCGTCGAACCGATGCTGTAGTTACCAATATCGAGAAACACCTCGTTCTTGCGCCAGATGGTGTTGAGCACATCGCAAGGCTTTTCACCCGTAGGAATGGGCAATGGAGCCAGATAATCATTACGCGAGAAAATCCTTTTTTCCGTTGTGCCTGCCGGTGGCGTACTCATCGCTTGTCCTTGGGTTGCAGATAAATCGCGCCGGGATGATCCTCACCGAGCGGATAATTCGGCACTCGATCAAGTTCAGGTGTTGGGTCTGCTCGTAGCGCAATGACGCCCGTGGAGTTATTCAAGGTAAATGCCAAACCACGCTCCCCGCCGATAAAACTTCGTGCGCCCAGAATCCCGGTCAATGGAGTGCGATAACGCAACCTTAGCGACAACGTGCTGGGTGGTGTGTTCAGCAAATCTTTCACCTCTTTGAAAGGACCGCTTATACGCAGGCCCTGCCCCTCCTCGAACGGTATCCACTGGCAACTACTGTCGGACAACCAATAGGGCGTCATGTCACGCCACGGCCTCGGCACCTTGTAGCTATTGGTCGGGCTGTTCTTGATCAAATTGAGCATCCGACCTCAAGCCAACTCGCTTTGAGCCTGCGCGGCCAGTTCAGCCTCGCGTTTGGCGATGGCTGCTTCCAGCTCTGGAGAGCGTTTGGCCCATTGTTCCGGCGGGAGTGGTTTCGACCATTCGATGATGTCGGGATAGGGCAGATCGGGTGGTGGGTAAAGCTTCTTCCTTTGCAGGTAGGTGGCGAGAGGAGCATTGAAGATGAATACGCCAAAGACACCTTCCCACAACAGGGTCAAAAACCAGCCACGTTCTTTGGCTTTATCCTTCATGTAATCGATGTAGTAACGCAGGTTTGCCCCTGAATTAAGCGCTGCGGCATCCGGTGCCGCCTCTGGCCCGATCTCCATATAACTGCGCATGCATTCCCACAGAGCCATCGCCGTGGTGCCACCGCCACAGTTGAAGCCTAGTGAAAAGTGTTTGTTGTCTTCCGATGCGTGCGGGTCGGGGTTTTCGAAACCGATGACCAGTAGACCCATTGTGGCTTTGCCGGCCTGACTGACTGATGAATGCTGGGTGGCGGCGGCTGTCATCGTTTCCCACGGGACAACCCAGTACTCGCCGTTGTCGCGGGGAACGCAGACTTCGCGGCGTTGGCGGTTGAAGCGTACGGGTAAGGGGACTTTTCGGAAGAGGCCTTGGATCAGAAACAGTGCTGGAACACCCGTGATTATTCCTCCACCGATGAGTGCAAAAGCACTTAGGTCTGGCGCAATGTTCCTAAACCCATAAGCCATAGCTAAAAACAACATCACTCCAGGCCAAAGCACCATCACCGCAGATCCGATGCTGTAGTTACCAATATCGAGAAACACCTCGTTCTTGCGCCAGATGATGTTGAGCACATCAGAAGGTTTTCTACCGGTGGGAATAGGTAATGGCGCGAGATAGTCATTACGGGAGAACATCCTTTTTTCCGTTGTGCCTGCCGGTGGCGTACTCATCGCTTGTCCTTGGGTTGCAGGTAAATGGCGCCGGGGTGATCCTCTCCGAGCGGGTAGTTCGGCACACGATCAAGTTCAGGCGTTGGGTCGGCTCGCAGCGCTACGACACCCGTGGAGTTGTTCAAGGTAAAAGCCAAACCTCCCTCCCCGCCGATAAAACTTCGAGCGCCGAGTATCGCGATCAGTGGGGTGCGATAACGCAACCTTAGCGACAACGTGCTGGGTGTAGTGGTCAACTAATTCCGGACACCTCAATAGGTGATTTTGACGCCATCGCCCGTTCGTAAACGGTCGGTGGCAGATATCCCAGTTTCGAGT